>DASVMV010000318.1:0-11652 GCA_036384155.1 Micromonosporaceae bacterium | reverse complement strand
CGCGCTCGCCGCGGTCGCGTCCCGCCGGCCGCTCGGGACCGGCCTCCTCGGCCGGCGCCTCCTCGCCCTCGGCCCGGACCTTGTCGAGGTAGATCTTGCCCCGCTGGTCGATGTCGGCGATCTGCACTTCGACCTTGTCGCCGACGTTCAGGTAGTCCTCGACCCGTTCCACCCGCTTGCCGTCGCCGACCTTGGAGATGTGCAGCAGGCCGTCGCGGCCGGGCAGCAGGGACACGAAGGCGCCGAACGGGGCCGTCTTCACCACGGTGCCGAGGAACCGGTCGCCGGCCTTCGGCATGGTCGGGTTGGCGATCGCGTTGATCCGCTCGACCGCGGCCTCGGCCGACGGGCCGTTGGTGGCGCCGACGTAGATCGTGCCGTCGTCCTCGATGGAGATCTCCGCACCGGTCTCGTCCTGGATGGCGTTGATGGTCTGGCCCTTCGGGCCAATCACCATGCCGATCTTGTCGACCGGGATCTTCACGGTGGTGACCCGCGGCGCGTAGTCCGACATCTCGGCCGGCACCTCGATCGCCCGCTGCATCACGTCGAGGATCGTCTGCCGCGCGTCGTGCGCCTGCTGGAGCGCGGCGGCCAGGACGTCGGACGGGATGCCGTCGAGCTTGGTGTCGAGCTGCAGCGCGGTGACGAACTCCCGGGTGCCGGCGACCTTGAAGTCCATGTCGCCGAACGCGTCCTCGGCGCCGAGGATGTCGGTCAGCGTCACGTACCGGGTCTTGCCCTCGACCTCGTCGGAGATGAGGCCCATGGCGATGCCGGCGACCGGCGCCTTCAGCGACACACCCGCCGACAGCAGGCCCAGCGTCGAGGCGCAGACCGAACCCATCGAGGTGGAGCCGTTGGAGCCGAGCGCCTCGGAGACCTGCCGGATCGCGTACGGGAACTCCTCCCGCGCGGGGAGCACCGGGATCAGCGCCCGCTCGGCCAGCGCGCCGTGGCCGATCTCCCGGCGCTTCGGCGAGCCCACCCGCCCGGTTTCACCGGTCGAGTACGGCGGGAAGTTGTAGTTGTGCATGTAGCGCTTGGACTTCTCCGGGGAGAGGGTGTCCAGCTGCTGCTCCATGCGCAGCATGTTCAGCGTGGTGACGCCCAGGATCTGGGTCTCGCCCCGCTCGAACAGCGCCGAGCCGTGCACCCGCGGCAGCACGCCGACCTCGGCGGTCAGCGGACGGATGTCACGCGGGCCGCGGCCGTCGATCCGGACCTGCTCGCGCAGCACCCGGCTGCGGACCTCGGACTTGGTCAGCGACCGGAACGCGGCGTTGAGCTCCTTCTCCCGGCCCTCGAAGCGCGGACCGAGCTCCTCCTGTACGCGGAGCTTGATCGCCTCCAGGGCCTCCTCGCGGGCCGCCTTGCCAGCGATCTGGAGTGCCTCGGCGACCTCGCCGCGGGCCAGCTGGGTCACGTCGTCGTACGCGTCGTCCTGGTAGTCCAGGAAGACCGGGAACGCGGCGACCGGCTTGGCGGCCACCTCGGCCAGCTCGCTCTGCGCCCGGCACAGCTCGCGGATGGCCGGCTTGGCGGCCTCCAGGCCGCTGGCGACGACCTCCTCGGTCGGGGCGGGGGCACCGCCGGCGACCAGCGCCACGGTGTGGTCGGTGGCCTCGGCCTCGACCATCATGATCGCGACGTCGCCGTCCGGCAGGGCGCGGCCGGCCACGACCATGTCGAAGGTGGCCCGGGCCAGCTCCTCATGCGTCGGGAAGGCGACCCACTGGCCGTCGATGTGCGCCATCCGGGTGGCCCCGATCGGGCCGGAGAACGGCAGGCCGGAGAGCTTGGTCGACATCGAGGCGGCGTTGATCGCCACAACGTCGTACGGGTGCTGCGGGTCGAGCGCGAGGATCGTCTCGACGACCTGGACCTCGTTGCGCAGGCCCTTGACGAACGACGGGCGCAGCGGCCGGTCGATCAGCCGGCAGGTGAGGATCGCGTCCTCGCTGGGCCGGCCCTCGCGGCGGAAGAACGAGCCGGGGATGCGGCCCGCGGCGTACATCCGCTCCTCCACGTCCACGGTCAGCGGGAAGAAGTCGAGCTGCTCCTTCGGCTGCTTGCTGGCGGTGGTGGCGGAAAGGACGACGGTCTCGCCCAGTCGGGCGACGACGGAGCCGGCGGCCTGGCGGGCCAGCCGGCCGGTAGAGAAGACCACCTCGCGGGTGCCGAACGACCCGTTGTCGATCGTGGCCTTGCTGTGCTGCTTGCCGAGGCTGTTCTGCTCGGTCATGGGCGGTGCGTACTCCTTAGGTCGCGGGGCCGCGACCTTCCCGTCGCGCCGAGCCGTCCGGCGCGGGACCCGAGTCCGGGGAGCTGCTCTGACGGCCGGTCTTCGATTGAAGCGCCCGGGTGCCTGGCCGTGCCAGACCCGGGGGCCACTACCGAGGACCGGTACGTCGACCGGCTCCCGCAGGTTGGTCGAACTGGCCCCTGTGTGTGGTGGTGACGGCGCGGGGGAGCGACCGTCACGGTCGCTCCCCCGCCCATGTCACCGCCGCAGACCGAGTCGCTCGATCAGCGACCGGTAGCGGTTGATGTCCTTCTTCTGCAGGTAGTTGAGCAGCCGGCGCCGCCGGCCGACCAGCAGCAGCAACCCGCGGCGGCTGTGGTGGTCGTGCTTGTGCACCTTCAGGTGCTCGGTGAGCTCGGCGATCCGCTTGGTCAGGACCGCGACCTGCACCTCCGGCGACCCGGTGTCACCGTCGGCGGTGGCATACTCCTGGCGGATCTTGCTCTTGGCTTCCTGATCGAGCGCCATGTTCTCCCTGTTTCTGCGTGGATGTCGATCCCGGACCCGCGGCGTCGTGCAGGCACGTCGGGATCTGACGTCGTAACGCGACGTCTTGGCAAGGTTACCAGCCCCTGACGCCGCGGGCCGGCGCAAGGGGCGGGGAAGGCCGGCCGGCGGGCTCCCGAGCCCGGATCAGCCCAGGATCCGCCGGGTCTGTTCGACGTCTTCGGCGATCTGGGCGATCAGCGGCTCGACTGCCTCGTACCGCCGGGTCTCCCGGAGGCGGGCGACGAAGTCGAGCGCCAGCCGTTCACCGTACAGGTCGCCGTCGAAGTCCAGGACGTAGGCCTCGACCCGCCGCTCGCGGCCGGAGAAGGTCGGGTTCGTGCCGATCGAGACGGCCGCCGGCAGCCGACCCGGTCGCTCCGACCGCGGGGCGTGACCCACCAGCCACGCGGCGTACACGCCGTCGGCCGGTATGGCGGCGTACCGGTGGACCAGCAGGTTCGCGGTTGGATAGCCGAGCTGCCGGCCGCGCTGGTCGCCGCGCACCACCACACCCTCGACCCGGTGCTCGCGCCCCAGCGCGGTGGCCGCCGCCAGCACGTCGCCCGCGTCCACGCACGAGCGGATGTACGTCGACGAATAAACCGACCCGCGGGAGCCTCCACCGTCGGTGCCCGACCCGACGAGCGGGGCGCTCTCGACGTCGAACCCGAAGGTACGGCCGAGCCGGTCGAGCAGTCCGACGTCGCCGGCCGCCTTGTGCCCGAACCGGAAGTTCTGTCCGACCACGACCAAAGCGGCGTGCAGGTGCTCGACGAGCACGTCGTGTACGAAGGCCTCGGGCGAGAGCCGGGAGAAGTCCGGGGTGAACGGTACGACGCAGAGTACGTCGACCCCCAGCGCCTCGATCAGCTCCGCCTTGCGGGCCGGTTCGGTGAGCACGGCGGGGTGCGATCCGGGCCGTACCACCTCGGACGGATGCGGGTCGAACGTCACGACGACGGACGGGACGCCCAGGTCCTTCGCCCGCTTGACGGCGTGCCCGATGGTTGCCTGGTGGCCGCGGTGCACCCCGTCGAACACGCCGATGGTGATCACCGATCGACCCCACCCGCCGGGCGCCGCCTCGTATCCCCGCCACCGCTGCATCCTGGTTCCCTCCTATCCTGGCCCGCCTAGTCCTGGCCGGCCGGAGCGAGCACGACCTCCGGGCGCGCGCGCCCGCCCCGCTCACTCACCACCGCGATCACATCGCCCCGGGGGGAGAACACGGCGTACGGGCCACCGATCCCGACCGGCTCCAGCGAGCCGCCGTGCGACAGGCCCCGGGCCTCCGGCTCGCTTACCTCCCGGGCCGGCAGGAACCGCCGGGCGGCTGCCGCCAACGGCAGCGATACCAGGTCGGGCGCGCGTTCCTCCAGTTGCCCGAGGGTCGCCGCTTCGTCCAGCCCGATCCCGCCGACGGCGGTGCGGCGCAGCGCCGTCAGGTGGCCCCCGACGCCCAGGCTGTTTCCGAGGTCGCGGGCGATCGCCCGGACGTACGTCCCGGCGGAGCACGCCACGTCCACGTCGACGTCCACCACATCCGGTCCGGGCCGACGGATCTCGAGCACCTCGAGCCGGGACACCGTTACCCGCCGGGCCGGCAGGACCACGTCTTCGCCCGCCCGCACCCGCTTGTATGCACGGCGGCCGTCGACTTTGATCGCACTCACCGCGCTCGGCACCTGGTCGATGTCGCCGGTCAGCGCCGCCAGCCCGGCCCGAATGGCCGCGTCGGTGAGGTGGCCGGCGGTCGTGCTGGCGGTCACGTCGCCCTCGGCGTCATCGGTGATCGTGGCCTGCCCGAGTCGGATCGTGGCGGTGTAGCGCTTGTCGACGCCGATCACGTACGTCAGCAACCGGGTCGCCCGGCCGACGGCGATCACGAGTACCCCGGTGGCCATCGGGTCGAGCGTCCCGCCGTGCCCGACCCGCCGGGTGCCGGCCAGCCGGCGGACCCGGGCGACGACGTCATGCGACGTCATGCCGGCCGGCTTGTCCACCGCGACCAGACCGCCACTCACCCCGTTACTCCCGCCCTCGGCACGCGGTCCAAGCCTGCCAGAACCGGTGACCGGTCCGACGACGGGACCGGCACCGCGGCGCCGCGCGACCGCCGCTACCGGCGGTCTCCGGTCGGGGTCTACACCCGCTACCGCTCGCCGGAGGCGAACGTCGGGCGACTCAGCCACGGCTGGCTCCGACGACGGCCCAACCGGTCGAGCGCAGACGCAGCAGCAGGCCGATCAGGCGCACCACGACGAAGAGCGTGAGGCCGGCCCAGATCCCGCCGAGCCCGAGATCGAAGACGTAGGCGGCCCAGATCGCGGGAAGAAAGCAGCCGAGCGCCGCAACGATGGTGAGGTTACGCAGATAACGCACGTCCCCGGCGCCGATGAACACGCCGTCCAGCGCGAAGACCACGCCGGCCAGCGGCTGCATGCCGACAAACCACCACCAGGCGACCATTGCCCGGTCCTGCACCTGCGGGTCGCCGGTGAACCAGCCCGGAACCGTGCCGGCGCCGGCTCCGATGAGTACGGCGAAGGCCATGCCGCAGACCCCGCCGGCCATGGCGATCTGGTGCGCGATGCGCCGGGCGTTCGCGGCGTCGCCGGCGCCGAGCGCGGCGCCGACCAGGGACTGCGCGGCGATGGCGATCGCGTCGAGGGCGAGCGCGGTGAAGAACCACAGTTGGAGCGCGATCTGGTGCGCCGCCACCGTGGCCGTGCCGAACCGGGCGGCCACGGCGGTCGCCGACAGGAAACTGGCCTGGAACGCCGCCCCCCGTACGAGCAGGTCGCGGCCGACGACCAGGTGCTGGAAGAGCAGGTCGCGCCGGGGGCGCACCGGCACCCGCTCGGCGACCAGTGCGTAAACGAAGAGGGCACCGCTCAGCGTCTGTGCGGCGACGTTGGCGATGGCCGACCCGGTGAGCCCGAGGCCGGCCGCATAGACCAGCAGTGGGCAGAGAACCGCTGACAGCGCGTTGGCGCCCAGGACGTAGTACAGCGGGCGCCGCGCGTCCTGCACGCCGCGCAGCCATCCGTTGCCCGCGGCGGCCAGGAGCAGCCCGGGGGCGCCGAGCGCGGCGATCCGCAGCCAGCCGGCCGCGGCATCGGCCACCTCTCCCCCGCCGGCCAGGATGTGTGCGACCGGCCCGGCCGACAGCTGCATGCCGACCGCGACGGCGAGCCCGGCGATCAGCGCGAGCCAGGATGTCTGTACCCCCTCGGCCACCGCGGCCGAGCGGTCGCCGGCGCCGAACCGGCGGGCCGACCGGCCGGTCGTCCCGTACGCCAGGACGGTGCCCAGCCACGCGACGATCGTCATGACCGTGCCGCCGATGGCGAGCGCGGCGAGCGGGACGCGGCCCAGGTGCCCGACCACGGCGGTGTCGACGAGCACGTAGAGCGGCTCGGCGGCGAGCACCACAAGCGCCGGCAGGGCGAGACCGGCGATGCGGCGTGCGGTGGCCGGCGGGGCGGTGCGCGTGCTCATCGCCGCGATCCTCGCACGAAGTGCGTAAGGATCACAACGCAGTAGATCACTTACGGCGATACGGCTCGCCGTGGCGCGCCGCCACCGCTTCAAGCGGCCGACGGCGCACCGGCCGGGCCGCCGGCGGCCCGCCGAACCGGACGGGCCGGCCGGCGCCGGCGGGTCGGTCTGGCTATTGGCGGGTGTCCATCGACGTCTGGAGCGCGCGGCGAGCCTGCTCCCGGGCGTCCGCCTCGGGGGGCGGCGCGGGCTTGGTCGGCATCACAGGGTCCTTCCCGGAATGGCGGGCCGCACCAGCGGCCCTTGGCATGCGAATGAGAGGTTGCCGTGACGGCCCTCCGGGGATCGCCCGGAGCAGGCCGAGTGAACGGGGGTCTGGTCGACCCGCCCGGCTGTGCCATGTGGCACCGCGTCCACCCGTCGCTTCCGGCAAACGGCCGGCATCCGCCCGCCGCGAGACCGCTCGATCAGGAGCGGTGGCCTCGGGGCGGGCGACCAAGGATGAGTCCGGTACGCATCACCGCCACGTTAACTGTCCGTTTCCACATGTCGCACAGCGTTCCCGCATGCCGAGACGGTCAACGAGCGAAGAAGTGCCAGCCCAGCCACCACCAGAAGCCGAAGACGCCAATCCGCCCCACCGGCACCTGGCCCACCTCGTACCGCATGACATAGGCACAGACCTCGCCGAACGTCGGGATCCGTGACCCCTCGCGGCGGGCGCACCACTCGACGGCGGCGAACAGCAGGAGCGCGACGGCGAAGCCGCCGATGGCCAGCAGACGGGTACTCATCTGGGGTTCCGCCGCGCGCTCACCGGCGCACCAGGGCCCAGAACGCGGCGAGCCAGCCGAAGTAGACGGCCGACCGGGCCAGCTCGGGCTCCAGCATGGGATCCGCGAGCAGCGAGAAGGTCGGATAGTTCCGACTGGAGCCGAGCAGGAAGGTAGTGCCCTCGACGACCGCGAACACGGTCACCGGCAACAGCCACCAGGCGGCGCCGGGCCAGAACCGGCGAGCCACCGGCCGGCGCGGCACCCGGTTGGACAGCCCGAGCCAGACCAACGCCCCGCCGATGCCGAGCGTGTAGAGGTTCGCCGACAGCGAGAACGAGGGCAGCTGGCCCCCGACAAGGGAGAGGAAGGCCAGGATCGGAAGGGACACCATCGACCTGTCCCGAGCCCGCGGCACCTCAGCGGCGATCTCCGAGGGCTGCTCCATCCACCCATTGTCATCCGATGATCCGGCCGGGTGGAATGCGCTGCTGCCCGGGATTATCCCTGATCTTCCCGCCGGCTGTTGCCGATGGCCGGCGCGATGACGGCATCGACCAGCTCGGCCCGGATCGCCCGGACGATGTCGGCCACCGAGCCGTGGCCGGTGAAGCCGGCCGCCAGGCGATGGCCGCCACCGCCGAGCGCCACGGCGGCGCGGCTGACGTCAACGGCACCCTTGGACCGCATGGACACCGCCCACTCTCCGTCGGCGACCTGCTTGACCACGCAGCTGACGTCGGCCTCGGCGGCACACCGGACCGAGTCGATCAGAGGTTCCAGCACCCAGGGCCGCTGCCCGTGCCGGGCGAGATCGTCGAGGGTCGCATACGTCCACACCAGCCCGCGCCCAGCGGCCGCGTCCGGTTCGAGCTGGGCCCGGGCCAGCACATCGCCGTACAGGCGGACGGCCCCGAACGGACGCGTGTCGAAGATCCGCCGGGAGATCTCCCCCGGCTGGATGCCCGTGGTCAGCAGGCGGGCGGCCATCCGGTGCACCCCCGGCGTGGTCATGTCGAACCGGAACGAGCCGGTGTCGGTCGCCAGCGCCACATACAGGCATTCGGCGATCTCGGCGTCCAGCCCGACGCCGAGTCGCTCGAGCAGGGCTTCCGCCACGACCGACGTCGCGGCCGCTTCCGGATCCACCAGATGCAGGTCGCCGAAGCGGGTGTTGGACGCGTGGTGATCGAGCACGACCGAGGTGCCGGCCCGGTCGAGCCGGTCGGCCAGCTCGCCGAGGCGGGAAGCGCTGGCCGCGTCGAAGCAGAGCACGAGGTCTGGATCGGGATACGCCTCGTCCGCCGGTACGAGCAGTTCCAGACCGGGCAGCTCGCGGAACGGCTCGGGCACCTCCGGTGGACCGGGAAACGTCGCCTGCAGGTGCTGGACACCCAACCGCGACAGCCCGAGACCGACGCCGAGCATGCTGCCGAGCGCGTCACCGTCGGGATTCACGTGGCAGATGAGCAGCACCTGCCCGCGGAGGGCACCGCGGACAGCAGCCAGTGCCGCCGTCCACTCGGCGTCGCTTGGTCCGCCACCGGTCGGACCGAACCGCGGCTCGGCGAGCATGGAGCCGCGGGTGCGGCCTGCCGGGTCGGTCACCGCCGATCCTCCGCATCCTCGTCAGGGCCGGTGGTGGCGTCCTCGGCGGCCTCCTCGTCGAGCCGGTACGGCTGGGCGTCGCCGGCGTACCGGGCACCGGCCGCGCGCCGCTGCACCTCGGCGTCCGCGCTACGGGCCGCCGCCAGCAGGTCGTCGATGTGCTTGACCTGCTCCTGGACGTCGTCGTGCACGAAAGTCAGGGTGGGCGAATGGCGCAGGCCGAGGGCCTTGCCGACAGTGCTGCGCAGCAAGCCCCGGGCGCTGTCCAGGGCCGCCGCCGTGGCCGCCTGCTCGCCAGCGTCGCCGAGCACGGTGTAGTACACCGTCGCGTCACGAAGGTCGGGCGTGATCCGGGCGTCGGTGATGGTGATCATGCCGAGCCGGGGATCCTTGATCTGGGTACGCACCACCGACGCCACCAGCTCCCGCACCCTTTCGGCGTGCCGGCGCACCTTGGCCGGGTCCGTCATCTCGATAACCTCCGCGGCATCCTGCATCCGGCGCGGACACCGGCGTCACGCTCCGGTGTGCCGGCCGACCGACGCCTCGAACACTACCCGTGAACGACCGTCCGGCGCGCACCAGCGGTGGCGACTTCCCCCGCTCGTGGCGATCACTCTCAGTCATTGTCGCCGTGTAGCCGCCGCCTCACGGAAAGTAACTCGATCTCCGGCCGAGCGGCCACCACGTGCTCACACGTGTCCAGTACCGCGCCGACATGCGCCGCGTCGGCCGCGACCACCGCGACGCCGACTTCGGCGCGGCCGTACCGGTCGAGGGCGCCGACCTCCGCGGCCGCCACCTCCAGCCGGCGCAGTGCGGCGACAATGGGCCGGACGTACGCTCGTTTCGCCTTCAGCGACCGGGAGTCGCCGGGCAACAGGACATCGAAGACCGCGGTGCCGGTGAACATCGGCCGCCAGCGTACGCGGCGCGGCGCCCTTCCCTCAGGAAGGACGCCGCGCCGTGTCGTACCCGCCGCGTCAGGCGCGCGGCTTCTCGCGCATCTCGAAGGTCTCGATCGTGTCGCCGACCTGGAGGTTGTTGTAACCCGCCAGGGTCAGACCGCACTCGAAGCCCTCGCGCACCTCGGTGGCGTCGTCCTTGAACCGCTTGAGCGAACTGACCGTGACGTTGTCCGCCACGACCGCACCGTCGCGCAGCAGACGGGCCTTGGCGTTGCGCCGGATGATCCCCGACCGCACGATGCAGCCCGCGATGTTGCCGATCTTGGACGAGCGGAACACCTCGCGGATCTCGGCGCTGCCGAGTTCCACCTCTTCGTACTCCGGCTTGAGCAGGCCCTTGAGCGCCGCCTCGATCTCTTCCAGAGCCTGGTAGATGACCGTGTAGTACCGGATCTCCACGCCCTCGCGCTCGGCGATCTCGCGGACCTTGCTGGACGCCCGCACGTTGAAGCCGATGATCGTCACCGGTTCGTCGGACGCGCTGGCCAGCATGACGTTGCTCTCGGTGATCGCACCGACGCCGCGGTCGAGGACCCTGAGCTGGACCTCCTCCGGGATGTCGAGCTTGAAGAGCGCGTCCTCGAGCGCCTCCACCGAGCCGGACACGTCGCCCTTCAGGATGAGGTTGAGCGACGTCTTCTCGCCCTCCTTGAGCTGCTCCATGAGCGTCTCAAGGGTGGCCCGGCCGCGCGAACGAGCGAAGCTCGCCGCCCGCCGCCGCGCCTGCCGCTGCTCGGCGATCTGGCGCACCGTACGGTCGTCGGCGGCGGCCAGGAACGTGTCGCCCGCGCTCGGCACCGCGGTGAGGCCGAGCACCAGGACCGGACGCGCCGGACCCGCCTCCTCGACCGCCACACCGTTCTCGTCGAGCATGGCCCGGACCCGGCCGTGGGCACCGCCGGCGACGATCGAGTCGCCCGCCCGCAGCGTGCCCTTCTGCACCAGGACGGTGGCCACCGCACCCCGACCCTTGTCGAGGTGGGCCTCGATCGCCACGCCCTGCGCCGGCCCGTCGATCGGTGCGGTCATCTCCAGCGCCGCGTCGGCGGTGAGCAGGATCGCCTCGAGCAACTGTTCGATACCCGTCCGCTGCTTGGCCGCCACGTTGACGAACATGGTGTCGCCGCCGTACTCCTCGGCGACCAGGCCGTACTCGGTGAGCTGCTGGCGCACCTTATCCGGATTGGCCTCCGGCTTGTCGACCTTGTTGACCGCGACCACGATCGGCACGTCCGCCGCCCGGGCGTGGTTGAGCGCCTCGATCGTCTGTGGCATGACGCCGTCGTCGGCCGCGACCACCAGCACCACGATGTCGGTCACCTGAGCACCACGGGCACGCATGGCGGTGAACGCCTCGTGACCCGGGGTGTCGATGAAGGTGATCGCGCGGTCTTCACCCTCGTGCGGCACGTGCACCTGGTAGGCGCCGATGTGCTGGGTGATGCCGCCCGCCTCGCCAGCGACGACGTTGGCCTTGCGGATCGCGTCGAGCAGCTTGGTCTTACCGTGGTCGACGTGACCCATCACGGTCACCACCGGCGGGCGACTGACCAGCCGGTCGCTGTCCACCTCGGCGTCCAGGTCGATGTTGAACTGGGCCAACAGCTCCCGGTCCTCGTCTTCCGGGCTCACGATCTGTACGTCGAACCCGAGGTGCTCGCCAAGCAGCAGCAGCGTCTCGTCGGAGACCGACTGGGTGGCGGTCACCATCTCGCCGAGGTTGAACATCTCCTGGACCAGCGAGCCCGGGTTGGCGTTGATCTTGTCGGCGAAGTCCGCCAGCGACGCGCCACGGGAGAGCCGGACCACCTGACCGGTGCCCCGCGGGGCGCCCGAGCTCATGGTCGGCGCCGACAGGTTGTCGAACTCCTGTCTGCGCTGCTTCTTGGACTTCCGGCCGCGTGCCGGCCGGCCACCAGGACGCCCGAATGCGCCCGCGGCGCCGCCGCCCCGGCCACGTCCGCCGGCACCGGCACGACCGCCGCCCGCCGGCCCGCCGCCGGGCCGG
>DASVMV010000317.1:0-5605 GCA_036384155.1 Micromonosporaceae bacterium | reverse complement strand
CGCTCGAGCGGCCGACCCGGAGGCGGTGGGCCGGATACGGGATTGCGGTCAGCGGGCTGGGTCTGGCCCACCTGGTGGCGGCGGCCCTGGTCGCCGGGCACGCGGTCGCGGTCGCCCTGGCCCGCCGTGACGAGGGCCCGTGTCGGCTGCGCTGGCTGGCGACCTGCGCGGCAGCCGGCGCAGTACTGACGCCGCTGCTCGTGCTCGGCCGGGGTCAGCAGGTCGACCAACTCGACTGGGTGCCCTCGCCCGGCCTCGGGGACGTCGCCGGCCTACCCGGTGCGGTCACCCAGGCGGCGGCGGTGGGTGGGCTCGTGGCCGGCCTTGCCGCGGTGGGCGCGGTGAGTACCGGCCGGTGGGGTGCCGCCCTGGCCGCCTGCCTGCTGTTGCCGGCGGGTGTGCTCCTCGTGGCAAGCGTCGCCACCCCGCTCTGGGTGCCCCGCTACCTCGTCTTCACGGTGCCCCTCGGCTGCGTGCTGGCGGCCGCCGCCCTTGCCGCGGTGGGGCCGCGCGCCGGGGTGGCCGTGGTAGCGCTGACCGCTGTCCTGGGCGCCCCTGCCCAGGCCGCCCTGCGCACCACCCACGAGTGGCCCCGGTCGGCGCCGGTCGACTACCGCGCCGCCGTCCGTCTGGTCACTGCGAACGACCGGCCCGGTGACGGCATCGTGTTCGCGCCCCGCAACCGCAAGTTCCTCGACACGGCGCTGGCCTACTACGCCGGCGGCGACCGGCCGCGGGACGTGCTGTCGCGGCGGGACCCGGTGAGCCGGGGCGGCCTGTGGGCCGAGGAGTGTGACCGGCCCGACCGGTGTTTGGCCGGAACGACGCGGGTCTGGCTTCTGGCGGCCGGCCAGCGGGCCGACCCGCTCCGCGCGTTGCCCGGTCCCACGGCGGCGGCGCTGCGCGACGGATTCCGGTTGGAACGGACGTGGCAGGTGCGCGGGCTCACCGTCGCGGTGCTGACCCGCACGCCGTGAGGCCAGCCGTACCACGTCGCCGCCCGGTCATCACCGCCGGTTGAGGGGAACCACCAGGATCGCCTCCGTGCCGCCCTCGACCCGGTTGCGCAACTCGATCGTCCCGCGCAACTCGCCGGTGGCCAGAGCCCGGACGATCTGCAGGCCCAGCCGTCCGTTGCGGGCGGCGTCGAAGCCGGCCGGGAGGCCACGCCCGTTGTCGGCGACGGTGACGTGCAACTGCTTGCGGAAGCGGTGCGCCGACACCACGACCGTCGCCGGCGGCTGCGGCGCGGCCTCCTCGTCGGCCGCGGGAAACCCGTGCTCCACCGCGTTGAGCAGCACCTCGTTGAGGACCATGACCAGCGAGGTGGCGATCTCCGCGGGCAGGACGCCGAACGTGCCCTCCCGGCGCATGGAGACCGTCAATTCGGTGCTCGCCACCTCGGCGGCGGCGGCGGCCACCCGGTCGACGATGCCATCGAACTCGACCGCCTCGTCGCTGGACATGGACAGCGTCTCGTGGACCAGCGCGATCGACGCGACCCGGCGGACCGACTCCTCGAGGGCGGTCTTCGCCGCCGGGCTCTCCACCCGCCGGGCCTGCAGACGCAGCAGGGCCGCGACCGTCTGCAGGTTGTTCTTCACCCGGTGGTGGATCTCCCGGATGGTGGCGTCCTTGGTCATCAGCGCGCGGTCCCGACGACGCACCTCGGTGACGTCGCGCACCAGCACCAGCGCGCCGATGGGCACCCCGGCCGGCATCAGCGGCAGCGCCCGGGTCAGCATGGTGGCGCCACGGGCCTCGATCTCCCGCCGGGCCGGCGCCTCGCCGCGCAGGGCGGCGAGGATCCGGTTGGCGGCGTCCGTGCTGTCCAATGGGTCGTCGGCGAGCCGTCCGTGCAGCGTTGCCAGGTCCTCACCAACCAGATGGGCGGCGAAGCCGAGCCGGCGGTACGCGGACAGCGCGTTCGGGCTGGCGTAGGTCACCCGGCCACTTGCGTCGAGCCGGACCAGCCCGTCGCCGACCCGGGGCGCCGACGTGGTCTCCCCGGGGTGTGCCGCCGGCGGGAAGGTGCCGTCGGCGAGCATCTGCGCCAGGTCGTCCGCCGTCGTCAGGTAGTTGAGTTCCAGCTGGCTGGGCGTACGAGCGGTGGACAGGTTGGTGTCCCGCCCCACCACCGCGATGATCTCGCGGAACTCGCCTTCCGGATGGCGCAGCCGTACCGGGATCGCTTCGTGCCGCGCCGGGGTGTCGCCGTACCAGACGGGGTCGCCCTCCCGCCAGATCCGGCCCTGCCGGTACGCGATGGTCAGGTGGGCCACGTCCGGGCCGCCGACGATCCGGCCCACCTGGTCGTCCTGGTACGCCGTCGGCGCGGTGGTGGGGCGTACCTGGGCGACACAGAGGAACGACTCGTCGCCGTCGACCGGCACCCACAGCAGGAGGTCCGCGAACGACAGGTCGGACAGCAGCTGCCAGTCGCCGGCTACCCGGTGCAGGTGGTCGATGTCCTGCGGGCGCAGGGCGGTGTGCTCTTCGACGAGGTCACGCAGCGTGGACACGAGGGCAAGCGTGCCACGGCCGCCGGTCAGAGGGTGGAGGTGACCTTGTTGAGCCCGCGCGGGCGATCCGGGTCCTCGCCGCGAGCCAGCGCCAGGGCCAGGGCCAGCTGTTGGAGCGGCAGGATGTCCAGCAGTGGCGCGTACCGCTCGTCCACCTCGGGTACGGCGATCCGGACCGCCGCCTCGGGCACCTGCACCGACCCGACCGTCAGCACGTCCGCCCGCCGCTCGCCGAGGCGGGCCAGCACCCCGCGCATGGACCGGCCGCCCGGCCCGGAGCCGACCACGGCGAGTACGGGCACGTCCGGATCGGTCATCGCAAGTGGGCCGTGCAGCAGGTCCGCGCCGGAGAACGCCAGTGCCGGCAGGTAGGAGGTCTCCATGAGCTTCAGCGCGGCCTCGCGGGCGGTCGGGTAGGCGTACCCGCGGCCCGTGGTCACCATTCGGCCAGCGAACCGGTAGCGCCGGGCCAGCTCGCCGGGCGTGGGATCGGCCAGCACGCCGGCCGCCAGGTCCGGCAGAGCAGCGAGCGCTGCGCGCTCGGCGTCCGGCAGGTCGCCGTCGCCCGCCCGCACCCCCTCGACCAGCATGAGCAGCGCCATCAGCTCGGCCGTGTACGTCTTGGTGGCGGCCACCGCCCGCTCGTACCCGGCGGCGACGTCGATCGACAGCTCGGCCACCTCGGTCAGCGGGGACGGCGGCGTGTTCGTCACGGCGATGGTCAGGGCACCCGACGCCCGGGCCACCCGGAGCACCTCGGCGAGGTCGGACGAACCGCCGCTCTGGCTCACGGCCACGACCAGCGCCGCGGAAAGGTCGGGCCGAGCGCCGAAGACGGTGATTGAGCTGGGCGAGGCGAGGCCCGCGGGCAGCCCGAGCCGGATTTCGGTGAGGTAGGCCGCGTACAGCGCGGCGTGGTCAGAGGTGCCGCGGGCAGTGAAGACGACGTGCCGCGGACGCCGTTCGGCGACCGCGGCGGCGACCCGGGCGATCGCGTCGGCGTGGGCCGGTTCGAGCAGGCGCGCGTAGCCGGCAGGCTGCTCCGCGATGTCGGTGGCCATGCCGGAGCCGGGCACGGGAACCTCCTGATGCGCGTGCCGCGAACGTTTCCTGCGCAGTCTTGCACGCTTCCAGTCAGTCTTCTAGCTTCTTGAGCAGAAACGATCAGCGGATCACCAGGGGGCGCGATCATGCCCTAGGCTGCCGAACCCAGGCGAGGATTGGAGAGGCGGCACGGTGTCCGAGGGAACGGGCGACTCCCGACTGTCGGCCGAAGGCGAGCTGGCGCTGGCTCGCCTGGCTCTCGAGGACGGCGACCTGCCACACGCGGCCGAACACGTCGCCGCCGCGATCGCCTACGCGCCCACCCTGCCCGAGGTCCATGAGCTGCTCGGGCAGGTGGCAGCGCGCGGCGGGATCGACCTGTTCCCCGCAACGGGCCACGTCTTCGTCGGCACGGTGGTGGCCCGGGCCCACCTACTCGCCGCGGCGGGGCAACCGGCGGAGGGCCTGCACCTGCTGGCCGCCGCCAGCGCGCATCTGCCCACGGCCGACTGGGCCGGGGTCCCCTGGACCCAGGCAGCCGACCTACCGCAGCGGGTCGATCCGGGGCAGCTCGCGCAGGTCTTCATTCGGCTCTGCGCCGCGCTCGCCGATCCGGTGGCCGAGGCCGAGCGACGACCCCTGCGGCCGTACCTGCGGCTGGCCGGCCACGCGGTCCAAGCCCATCCGGACCACGGCCTCCTGCTGGGCGCGGCCTCCGCGCTGGCCCGCCGGCTGGGCGAGGCCGACCTCGCCGTCGCCTGGGCCGAACAGGGCGTGCGGGCGGAACCGTCCAAACTGGGCGAGGTGTGGCTCGGGTACGCCCACCGCAGCGCGGGCCGCACCGACGAGGCGCTCGCGGCACTGCAGCGCGCGGCCGAGCACGATCCCGACGACCTGGCGATCTACGCCGACATTGCCGGCACGCTGGCCGACAGCGACCGGCTGGACGAGGCACTGGACTGGATCGAGCGGGCGCTGCGCCGCGACCCGTCGTTCGACTGTGCGGTGCACACGGCACACCGGCTGCGTTACCGGCGCGACGGCCGGTTGGACCACCTGGTCGCGCTCGCCGATTTCCAGCGCGAGCATCCGGACGACTCGCACGAGCACACCGAGCTTGCGGAGTGCTGCGCGGGCCGGCCCTGGCTCGGGCAGGTGCCACCGGCGGGCGAGGCTGTCATCACCGCCCTGCGCCGGCTCCCGGCGTCGACCGGGCCGATCGGCGAGGCACACCTGCGGCTGAGCGCATTGGAGCCGCCCAGCGCGATGCGCGTGATCACAGCCGCCGTGCCAGGGCTGGAGGTGTCCGTCACCGACCTGCCGGCGCCGGACATCCGCCAGCCGCGCCGGCCCGGCCCGAGCAAACTGTGGCGGTACGACGGAACGGTCGCCACGCCGGCCGTACCCGCGCCCTCCTCCGCGGCCGCCGAATGCCTGCGCCGGTCGGCGCAGCCGGTCTGGCCGCATCCGCCGGCCGCGTACGACCGCGCCGTCGGCCTCGCCGCCTTGCCGCTGGACGACCTGCTCGGCCTGCTCGTGCACCCGCCGCCACCTCCGGACGCCGGACCGGTCCGCGCGCTCGCGGAACGGGAGCCGGCCCAGTGGATGCGCTGCGTGCAGGTCTGGGCCTGCCTCGGCCTGCTCCACCACCGGGCCGACGAGCCGTGGTTGACCTCGACCCGGCGCCGGGTGCTGGTCGAGCTCGCCTGGGATGTCGAAGACTGGGTGACCGAGGCCGCGATCTTCGCGCTGGTCGCCGCCGCCTGGGTCGATCCCGCCCTCCGCTCCGACGTTGCCGCCCTGGTCGACGAGCGGATCACCGACGCCGTCTCGGTGGCGAAACAGCGGCCGGTGACCATCGGGTGGTCGCTCGGTCAGCTGGCGCTGGCGACGCCCGCGCTGGACGAGTCGGTCCTCCGGCGGGCCCGACAGCTCGTCGACGGACGGTCCGTGGTCAGCGGCCGGGAGCCGCATCCGGCGTCCCGAGCCGGCGTGCCGCCGCTCGTGCACTCGCCCGGCGCCGCCCCCCGGCCGGAGCC
>DASVMV010000316.1:0-9490 GCA_036384155.1 Micromonosporaceae bacterium | reverse complement strand
CCGCCGCCGCGGCGGGGAGGAGGACCGCGGCGCGCAGCCCCGGGCCGGCGTCGGACAGCTCGACCATGCCGCCGGCCTGGCGCACCAGCTGACGGACGATCGCCAGTCCCAGGCCCGCGCCGCCGGCATCCCGCGGACGGGCGTCATCGAGGCGGGTAAACCGTTCGAACACCCGGTCGCGGTCGGCGGCCGGGATGCCTGGCCCGTCGTCGGTCACGGCCACCACGTGGTACGGGACTCCCGCGCGCTCCCCCGACTCGACCGTGAGCCGGACATCGGCCCGGGCGTGCCGGACCGCGTTATCGAGGAGGTTCGCGACCATCCGGCTCACCGCGTCGGGATCGCCGACCGTCCAGGCCGGCCGGTCCGGAGCCGTGAACCGGACCGGTGGCGAGGGATAGCGGGCGGCCACCGCGTCGAGCAGTTCGCCCAGCTCGACCGGACCACCGACGCGCGGCCGACCAGGTGAGGTGTCGTCGGCCCGGGCCAGCAGCAACAGATCGTCGACCAGGCGGCTCAGCCGCTGCGTGTCGGCGAGCAGGTCGGCGGCGACGGCCGGCCAGTCGGTCCGCTCCCCCAGCCGCTGTCCCACCTCCAACTGGGTCCGCATGTTCGCCAGCGGGCTGCGCAACTCGTGTGCGGCGTCCGCGACGAAGGCCCGCTGCCGGGCCCGGGCCGACTCGAGGCGGTCCAGCATGTCGTTGAGAGTCACCGCCAATCGGTGGATCTCGTCGCGGGAGTCCGGAACGGGCAGCTGGCCCGGTCGACCTCCACCGGTGATCTCCTCGGCGCCGGCACGCAGCGCCTCGACCGGCCGCAGCGTCGCGCCGATGGCCCGCCACGCCACGACGGCGAGCAGCGCCACGAGCAGCGGGAACGCGACCAGCAAGGTGGTGCGCAGGACCCGTACGCTCTGCCGGACATCGGCCATCGACTTGGCCACCAGGACCGTCTGCGGATCGTCCGGCGGGCCCGCCGGCACCGCGACGACCCGTACCGGGGCGGTCAACCCGAGGCGCTCACCGGAGATGAAGACACCGCTGCGGTCGGCGAGCCGGGTCCGTTCGGCGGCGTAGAGGATGGGCACCAGCCGGTCGGCGTTGATCGAAGCGGCCCGGACCCGGCCCTGTGCGTCGAGCACCTGGACGCGGACGTCCGTGCCGGCCACCGGCAGCGGGTTGGGCAGGGCATTCTCGGTCGCCAGTGCGGCCATCGCGTCGGCCGTCTTGAACGCCTCGGCGTCGACGGTCCGCTGAAGGCCGTACCCGAGAGCGCCCACCAGCGCGACGCCGCCGACCGCGAGGCCGAGGACGAGCCCAACCACGCCAATGATCATCAGGCGGGCGCGGAGTCCGACCCGGGGCACCAGCCGACGGCGGGCGCTCATCCGGCCAGCCGGTAACCGGCGCCCCGGACGGTCTGCAGCAGATCCCGGCCGATCTTGCGACGGAGATAGCCGATGTAGACCTCGACGACGTTCGGCGCCGTGTCGACGCTCGCGTCCCACACATGGTCGAGCAGCTCCGTCTTCGACACCACCTCGCCCGGGCGGCGGATGAGGTACTCCAGGAGGGCGTACTCGCGGGCGGTGAGTCCGATCTCGACGCCGCCCAGAGCAACCCGGCGCCGGGCCGGATCGAGGCTCAGGTCACCGACGGTGAGGACCGCCGGCCGCTGCGGCGATCCGCGCCGCAGCAGCGCGCGCAGGCGGGCGAGCAGCACCACGTACGAGAACGGTTTGGTCAGGTAGTCGTCCGCGCCGCAGTCCAGTCCGTCGGCCTCGTCGTACTCCCCGTCCTTGGCCGAGAGGATGAGCACCGGCAGCCACCGCTCCTCCGCCCGCAACTGGCGGACCACCCGGTAGCCGGAGAGCCCGGGGAGCATGACGTCGAGAATCATCGCGTCGTAGCTGCCATGCCGGGCCAGTTCGAGACCGGTCGGGCCGTCGCCGGCAACGTCGACCGCGAAGCCTTCGGCCTGTAGGCCGCGTTGCAGGGCGGCGGCCAGCCGGGCCTCGTCCTCCACCACGAGCAACCGCACCCGCCAAGCGTGCCACCCCGGCTGAGCCCGATCACAGCATCGCTCAGCGGATTCACAGGACCGGTGACCGAAGATGGGGGCCGGAGGTGCCACCATGTCTGTCCTCACCAACCGACCGGTCCTGCGATGGCTCATTCCGGCCGCGGCGACGGTCGCCGTCATCGGCGGCGGCGCCGCCCTGGGAAAGCTCGCGGCGACCGCCGAGCCGAGCCTGCCGCCGCGCACCGCCGCGCAACTCCTCGTGGACCTGCAGACCGCCCGTTTGGACGGGTTGTCGGGCACGGTGGTGCAGCGGGCCGATCTCGGCCTGCCCGCCCTGCCCACCATCGCCGGGCAGGGGCCCAGCGACCTGGCCTCGCTGGCCTCCGGCACCCACACGCTGCGCGTCTGGTACGCCGGGCCGGACCAGGCCCGGGTCGCCCTCCTCGGCACGCTCGGCGAAACCGACGTGATCCGCAACGGCCGGGACCTGTGGGTCTGGTCCAGCCAGCGGAACGAGGCCCGGCACAAGGTGCTGCCGGTCGGCCACCCGGAACCCGGGCCGCTGCCCAGCGGGCTCCCGTCGACCCCGCAGGAAGCGGCCGACCAGGCACTGGCGGCGATCGACCCGTCCACCGAGGTTTCCGTCGGACGGTCCGCCACGATCGCCGGCCGCGACGCGTACGAGTTGGTGCTGACGCCGCGCGACCGGCTGTCCCTGGTCGACCAGGTGCGGATCGCGATCGACGCTGCGGAGCACGTGCCGCTGCGCTTCGAGGTCTTCGCAGAGGGCACCGACAAGCCGGCGATCGAGATCGCCTTCACTCAGGTGGACTTCGCCCGGCCGGATCCGGAGCAGTTCGCGTTCAGCCCACCACCGGGCGCCAAGGTGGCCGAAGGGCAGCAACGGCCCGACGTCAAACAGCACAGTTCTGCCGCACGCGAGCGCCGTCCCGAGGTGGAATCCATCGGTTCCGGATGGACGACGGTGGTGGTGGCGCGCACCCCGCAGACGTCCGCCGGCGGCGACCGTGGACCGGCCACGGCGATGCTGGCCGGGCTTCCCCGGGTCTCCGGCGACTGGGGCTCGGGCCGACTGCTGACGAGCAAGCTGGTCAGCGCCCTGCTCACCGACGACGGCCGCCTGCTGGTGGGCGCAGTCCGACCCGACCGCCTGTACGAGGTGGCCCGGCAGACCCGCTGACATACCGGCGGCCATGATCCGAAGCGGTTACGTGATCATCCCCGTTGGGTACCTGTCGCTACGTCGGACGCTCTTCGCCCCCGCGGTCCACCCTCGACCGCGGAGGCCGCTCTCGTGGAGGCAGTCATGCGTGGCGGATCAATAGCCGGAGCGATAGTGCTCATCTGGCTTCTCATCGGCGTGGTGGCAGCGGGTCAGCGCGGTTACTTCAATGGCGGGGACGCCAACTGCGCCAAGGCAGGAACGATCGCGGTCACCGCCGTCGCCGGCCCGCTCAACTACGTCGGCGCCAACCCGAAGATCAATTGTGAGGTGCCGCAACCGTCTGAGTGACGGTCGAACCACTGGTCGCTTTCGGCCGGGCAGCCGGGGAGGTCCCGGATGCCCGGCCGTTTCACGTGCCGGGCGGATTTCTTTTTTGGCGTCCTTGCCCCAAAGCACGGCCGTTGGCAGCGTTGCGGCGGGAGGGCCCGCCCGCATCTGAGCTGCTCTGCGGCCGTACTCGCCGATGGAGGCTGCGGTCGCAGGGCGGGGCGGCCCTACCCACACGGCCGGGCGGGCCGGGCCGCCCCATCCACCTCAGCAACCGGAGGACGTCTATGAGCCCGCGTGCCGATCGCCGGTGGCCCGGATCCGGCCCTGCCGACCCGACGGTCTTCGCGCCCCTACCGCGCCAGGCCGTGGCCGCCGTGGCCGGATCCGACGACGAACCGCGGTACGTCCTGCACGTCCCGATGGAGGCGCCGCACCTCCCCGGTGCTCTCGATCTCGCGGCGGCGCTGGCCACCTCGCTGGCGTTCCCACCGCAGGTCCACATCGGTGAGACCGCGGTCTCCGCAGAAGGCGATCAGCGGTTGCGCCACCGGGTGTTCTGCGACCGGCTGATGCCCGACCGGCGCCGGTGCATGCGCCGAGCCGGACACGAGGGGAGATGCAACCCGGACGGATAATGACGGGAAACCGCACCGGCGTTGCCGGCACGGCTTCCCGTCGGCTGACGGACTGATCCGCCTTATGGCGTGCTAGCGGGCGCCCCGCTCCGGTTCTTCCGATCGCCGCCACAAGCTACCGGCCTTCGCCAGGCCGCGGCTGAGCAGGTAACCGATGGTCAGCACCGAGATGAACCACCAAGCCTTGTCGGCCCGGAAGACGTCGTTACCCGCGGAGTCCTTTCCGACCAGGTAGGACGCGAGCATGACGCCGGCGACCGCCACGAGGTAGATGTAGAACTCCGTGGTCCGCGTCGACGGCTTGGTCTCGTCACCCCGACCGACGATCGTCGGATACGCGCCAGGTTCGGCCATTTGTCTGCTGGAAGGCCTGGCAGGCGCAGTTGCGGTGGCCATAATGCCTCCTCCACATTTCGTCGGCATTTACCTTCCGCCTCCGCCGCACCCCGCATCGGACCGCGGCGGTTCGTGATGCCTACCCGATGCACCTCCCGCGAAACGGACGGTGGCCGGCCCGGAGCCGTTCGGTTCACGGCCACACCACGTCGTCCAGAAAGCCCTCGACCGCCGTCGCGACCCGGCCGAGGACCTCGGCCGACCCGGCGAGCGGCCCCGGGACGTACATGCCGTGGTCGGCGCCGTCCACCTCCAGGACGTAAGGCGAGAGTTCCCGGGCCAACCGCCCGTCCCATGCCGGGTCGCGGGTACCGCCGACCAGCAGGCAGGGAGCCGTTGCCCGGCGCAGCGCGTCGACGATCTCGTCGGACATGAGCAGTGGGGTGAGCCAGACCGCCGGCAACTGGCGCTCGACGGCCAGCAGGGCAGCGTGGGTTCCCAGCGACTTCCCGATCAGCAACGGGCGCTGCGGTGCCACCGCGTCGAGGGCTCGCGCAACCTGGGCGCGGACCCACGGACCGGCGTCGAGCGGCCCAACATCCCGCAATTCCGCCAGATCCGTCCAGGAGATCCGATCGATCCGCGCCCCCCGGGCCTCCGCGGCGTCCGCGCCGTACATGAGTAGCGGCGCGCTGGGTCCGTACATCCGCCCGGGTACGACGACGGCCACGCGTTCGGAACCTCTGTCGGTCATGGATGATCAGCCTAGTGTCACGCCAACATCGCACTACTTCCTGGATAGAGAGCCCTCGCCGCGTCCGGAGGCCGCTCTAACCCGGAAAGAGCGCGATCTTGAACGGCGGACGGGCTCCCGTTGCCGACGCGCAGGCGCGAACAACGTCACACCTTCTGGTTAGCCTCACCGCCATGCCTGTCGACCGCCTCGACCTGACCGCCCGCACGGCGCCCCTTGCCGACGCGGCGGCACGCCTGCACCGCTTTCTGCCCGCCCGGTCGCTGCAACCGGCGCTGGCGGGCGTTCTGCTCCAGGCCGATGCCGACGGACTGCTCATGGCCGCAAGTGACGGCGAGCAGAGCGCCCGCATGCGGGTACCGGTCAGCGTGCACACCGCCGGGGAGGTGGTGGTGTCCCGCCGTGGTCTTGCGGAGACCCTGGCGGCCCTCGACGCGTACGACGTCCGGATCGTCGCGGAGGGATCCCGCCTGGCGCTGCGTACGCCCACCGGCCGGTTCGCCCTGCCTCAACTCGACCTGACGATGTGTCCGCGCCCGGCCGGCCTACCACCCCTCGTGGGCACGGTGACCGGCTCGGCCCTGCGCGCGGCGGTCGTCCCGGTGGCCGGGGCAGCGTCCCGCGAGACCGCCTTGCCGATCTTCACCGGCATCCGGGTTCGGGCCGGTGCCGATCGCCTGTCGCTGCGCGCCACCGACCGGTTCCGGCTGGCCGCCGCCAGCCTGTGCTGGGAGCCGGCCGATCCGGCGGCTACTGTGGCGTCGCTGATTCCCGCGGCATTGTTCGCCGAGGCCGCCCGCCAGGCCGCCGATGCCGACCGGGTGGACCTGTACGCCGACGCCGACCGGTTCGCTATCGGTTGGGGATCGGGTGTGGTCGTCACGGCGGCGCTGGCGAACCCGTTTCCCGACCGTCAGCTCGAGCAGTTGCTCGACGTCGCAGCCGAGAGCGTCGTCGAGCTCGAGCCGGACGCGCTGGCCGCAGCCGTGCAGCGTGCGGTGCCGTACGCCGGACCGCACGGCCGGGTCACCCTCGAGGTGCGTGACGGGGCCGTGATCGTACGGGGCACCGATCCCGTCGCCGGAGAGTCGGAGGAGACGGTCAAGGCGGACACCGCCGGCGACCATCTCACCCGCTGTTACCAGGCGCGGCTCCTCCTCGACGCGCTGCGCCCGTTCCCGGGCGCCGTCCGCCTCGAGATCCAGGCCGGCCTACGCGCCACGGCCCTCTCGGCGGTGCACCCCGGAGACGAGGACCTGCGTTACCTCGTGGTGCCGATGCGCACCGATCCAGCGGCCTGACGCACCGAGTGAGCCCAGCGCCGCTCAACCGGCGTCCGGTTCCTCGGTCAAGTCGGCGAGGCTCAACCGGGCGTACGTCGTCAGGAGCCGCTCCAGGGCGGGTACGGTCGTCACCTCGTCCAGTACGTTCAACCCGCCGCCGCGGTAGGCGTGGGCGAGCCGGTACCGGTAAGCGCCGCGCACGAGTTCGACGCTCACCCGCCACCGGCCGCAGCACCGGCACCGCCATCCCACCACCCGGCGACATTAGCTCTGACCTGCGGAAACGCCATCAGCTGGCGGGGCCCAAGGGACGGCTGGTGCCCGCGGGACTGATGATCAGCGGTCGGCGAAATTGCCGACCTGGCTGGCGCCGCCCGACGCGTCACTGGTGGAGCTACTTGTCGGCGAGCGCATGCCGCCGGAGGTGGCGTCGCCGGTCGTCGTCGGGGCCACCTTGCCCTTGGCTCCGGGTCGCCCGGCCCGCCGATGAACGCTGGCCGGGCCCGCTTTGCCCCCAGTGGTCGTCGCCATTCCCGGTGTGACGGTCGGGCCGCCGTCGCGCAGTTCGTCCATGTCTACGCCGACATCGGCGGGGTCGTGAATGTCCCGCCGCTGCGCCTCCCGCCGCTCGTCGCTGGGCGGCTCGGTCACCTCATCGAACGCGCCGGGCGAGTACGCGCCGTGTCCCAGTTCGTCCTCGACGCGGCGCTTCTGGGCGTCGTTCCTGGCCACATCAACCACCTCGCAGATCCGTCGTAACGAGGTGCGTGCCCGCCCTGGGTGCGATCAAACCGGCGCCACCTGGCGCGCGCCTGGACCCAGACGGGCGTCGCGGGTCGTGCCAGCCGACGGGAACCGGGGTCCCGTCCGGCGAAGAGTTCGAGATCGAACAGCGCCTCACACCGCGACGCGCTGCGTAGCACGTCGGCAGCCAGCGCCCGCGGTCGGTTCAGTCCGCTCGGCCGAGGAACCGCAACGCATTGCCGGACAGCAGCTTCGCGCGCTGGTCGTCGGTCAGGAAATCGGCCTTGCGGACGACCTGCCCGACCGGGCGCTCGCCCAGCGGGTACGGATAGTCGCTGCCCACCATCACCCGGTCCTCCCCCATCGTTTCGACCAGCAGCCGCAGGGCCGCCGGTTCGAAGACGACGGTGTCCACGGAGAACCGGTCCACGTACCGGCTCGGCGGCTGAGCCGACCGGCCGCGGACCAGGCTTCCCCGGCGGTGCCACGCGTTGTCGGCCCGGCCGAGCCAGAACGGGAAGCTGCCGCCGCCGTGGGCGAAACAGATCCGCAGCGACGCCGGCACCCGGTCGAGCACTCCGCCCAGGATCAGCGCCAGGATCGACAGGTGCGTCTCGGCCGGCATGCCGGCCAGCCACCGGGCCATCCACCGGTCCAGCCGCGGCCCGCCCGGCATGTCCCACGGGTGCACGAAGACGGGAGCGCCCACCTCGGCGCAATGCTGCAGGAACATCACCACGCCCTCGTCGTCGAGGTCGCGGTCGCCGACGTGGTTGCCGATCTCCACCCCCACGTGCCCGGCCGCGAGGCACCGGTCGAGCTCGGCGCAGGCGGCGTCCGGGTCCTGCAGCGGCACCTGGCAGAACGGCACCAGCCGGTCGCCACCCGGGGCGGCGACCTCCAACATCAGGTCGTTGAAGATCCGGGCCACCTTGACGGCCTGCGCGGCCGGTCGGTCGTAGCAGAAGAAGACCGGCGTGGGCGAGACAACCTGCAGATCGACGCCGTCGGCGTCCATGTCGGCGAGCCGCGCGGCGGCATCCCAGCACTGGGCGCCCACCGGCCGGAACTCACGATCCCCGACCATGATCATGGCGGCGCGTTCCGAGTCGACCCGCAGCCAGGGCCAGCCGGACCCGCCGCACTCGGCGTCCAGGTCCGGCCAGCCCTTGGGTACGACGTGGCTGTGTACGTCGACGACGGGACCGGCCATCAGCCCTTACCGGGATGCACGGTGCCGCACTTGTCGCAGGTGCGGGCCTTCTCGTCGGCGTAGAACGCCTGGAACACCGGCGGCAGGTCGGCGGCGATGTCGCGCACCTGCAACTCGACCTCGTGGACGAGCGCCTGGCAGTTGGGGCAGTACCACTGGAACTTCTCCAACGTTCCCTCTTCGCGCACCCGCTCCACGACCATCCCGATCGAGCCCGCCTCCGGACGCTGCGGCGAGTGCGGCGTGTTGCGCGGCAGCATCCACATCTGACCCTCGCGGATGTGCACGGTCTGCGGACCGTCCGCCGTCATGAGGTTGACCTGCATGTTGCCCTTGACCTGGTAGAAGAACTCCTCGTACGGGTCGACGTGGAAATCGGTGCGCTGGTTGGGCCCGCCGACCACCATGACGATGAAGTCGTCCCGGCCGGGAAACATCTCCTTGTTGCCCACCGGCGGCTTGAGCAGGTGCTGGTTCTCGGCGATCCAGCCGGGAAAACTGAACGGCTCCGCAATCTCACTCACGACTGACCTCCTGAGGGAAGAACGGCCACAGCCTGAATTTCAATCAGCAGATGCGGGTGCGGCAACTGGTGCACCGCCACGGTCGTCCGGGTCGGACCCGTCTCGTCGAAGTACTCGGCGTAAACCTCGTTGTAGCCGCCGAAGTCGTTCATCGACACCAGGTACGTCGTCACCTGAACGAGATCGGAAAGGTCCGCGCCGACCGCGCGGAGCAGATCCCGGATGTTCTCGATCACCGCCCGCGTCTGCACCCGGATGTCCAGCGACACGGTCCCGAACTCGTCCGCGGCAGCACCCGGGATGGAGTTGTCCGGCCGCCGGGCCGACGTACCGGAAACGAAGACGAACCCGCCCGCCACCTTGACGTGCGGAAACCGCCCCCGCGGAACGGCCTTGCCCGCCACGACCCGCGCGCCGCTCATCTTTGGTCACCCACGTGCCGGCTCGCTCTAGGGGCTTCCGG
>DASVMV010000315.1:0-3157 GCA_036384155.1 Micromonosporaceae bacterium | reverse complement strand
ATGACGCCGGTGTGGAACGGCAGCCGTTCGTCGAGCACCGGCTTGCCGAGCAGGGACGCGGTGATTCCGGCGTCCAGCCGATCGGCCAGCGCGACGATCTCGTCGGCCGCGCCGTACGCTCCCTGTCCGACCACGATGGCCACGCGCTGTCCGGCCGAGAGCAGCTGGGCAGCGGCGCTCAGGTCGCGATCGTGTGGCACCACCCGCGCCGGCGGCAGCCCCGGCGCGGTGATGATGACGCCCTGATTGTCGACGACCCGATTGGGCACCGGGGCCAACTGCAGGTCGTGCGGCAGAATGACGCAGGTCGGACTGCGGGTCGCCACGGCCGTACGGAACGCCTGGTCCAGCAGCAGCGGCACCTGCTCGGGCGTGGTGGCTGTCTGCACGAAACGCTCGCAGACATCGCTGAGGAACCGGGATGCCTCGATTTCCTGCTGGTGCGCCCGGCCCAGCGGAGTGGCGGTCTGCTGACCCACGATCGCCACCACGGACTGGTTCTCGAGCTTGGCGTCGTACAGGCCGCTCAGCAGTTGCACCGCGCCGGGACCGTGGGTCGCCACGCACACCCCGATGCCGCCGACGTACTTGGCGTGGCCGGTGGCCATCAGCCCGGCCGTCTGCTCCTGCCGCGCCGCCACGAAGGCGGGGTCGCCGCCGGCCCGCCGCATGGCCTGGACCAGCCCTTCCACCCCGTCCCCCGAATAGCCGAACACGCGCGGCACCTGCCACGCCCGCAGCCGCTCCACGACGAGGTCGGCGACGATCCGCGACGGCTCAGTCATGGCGCACCCCCGGGGTGGCGGCATCGACGTACCGGAGAACGACGCCCACGCCGTCCGGGGGCGATTCGTCCGGGCCGACCAGGACCAGCCCGGCGTCGCTGCCGACCAGCGCCCGCACCAGGGCGGCATCGGCCCGTACCGGCACCGGCTCGGTCACCGCGGACGCGACCAGTGCATCGGGTCCATCGCCGATGTCCGTCGGCCCGGGCCCGATCCACAGCTGTGCGGTGGAGGACGGATCGTCCACTATCAGCATCGTGTCCACCTGACGTCGTTGTAGGGCCTCGACCGCGGCGTCCAGGCCGCCGCCCACGCCCTGCTGCATGCCGAACCGGTCCAGTGCGCTGCTGGTGTGCTCGGCGGCAACCTCGGCCACGGCCTGCACCGTGACATCGTCCAGCCGCTGCGGATCGGCTCCGGCGGCCCGTTGTCCGGCCCCCGTCTGCACCATCCGGTCCTGCCACCGCTCGGGTAGCTGGGTGGCCAGGTGGCCACGGGCCCGCTCGTCGCCGGCGACCACGATCACTTCGGCGCCGATGACCTCGGCCAGGTCGGCCGTGGCCGCGGCGGCGTCACCCGCGTTGCGGTGCCACGCCATCTCCGCCTCGCGCTGGAACCGGCTCTGCGACCAGGCGCCGGGCTGCACCTTGCGGATCGGGTACCGCTCACCGCCCCGGACGTGCGCGTGCCGCGGAACTCCGCCGGCGCTGACCGCGTCGACGTCGGCGCCCGTACGGTCGGCCACGACGCGCACCCAGGCGACCTGCTCGCCGCGCTGGGCGACCAGCGGCATCGTGTGCGGAATGGGACCGTAGTCGGCCAGGTCCTTGCGGGGCGGCGCCGGCAGGTACTCGGTCTGGATCACCGTGCCGTCGGTGGCGAAGGCCGCCAGCCCGTACTCGCCGGGCCACGGTTCGTGCCGGCGCAGTGCCAGGTCGAGGGCATCGACGGTCGCCGGCTCGGCGCCCTGCTCGGCCAGGTGCTCCCGGAGCGCGCGCCACCGCAACTCGATCGCGGCGGCCGCATCCTCGGTGTCCCGTGAGGCGTCCAGGTAGACCGAGGCCCACGGGCCGGGCCGGGCATAGAGCGGGCGGAGGAAGGACAGCTCCATGGTCAACCCCTCTCCCTGTCGAGCCCCGCATACCCGGGGTCCCCCGCTTGTCACCTGGGCCCCGCCGCCGATCGGTTTGCGGCTCTCCGGACGCGGGCAGGTTCCTCAAGGTGTTTGATGCATTCCGTCTGGAGCAGATCCAGGTCGGTCCGGTGCGCCTCCGGGTGCGGCACGGCGGTTCCGGGCCACCGGTCGTCCTGCTGCACGGCCACCCCCGCACGCACGCGACGTGGCACCGGGTGGCGCCCCTGCTCGCCGACCGGCACACCGTCGTGTGTCCCGATCTTCGGGGTTACGGCGAGTCGTCCAAGCCGGCCGACGGCCCGAGCCACGAGGGCTACGCGAAGCGGGCGATGGCGGCCGACGTTGTCGCCCTCATGCGAGCCCTGGGTCATGAGCGGTTCGCGGTCGTGGGACACGACCGGGGCGCGTATGTGGCGATGCGCACGGCGCTGGACCACCCGGACCGGGTGAGCCGCCTGGCCGTGCTGGATGGAGTACCCATCGGCGAGGCGCTGGCCCGGTGCGACGCGACGTTCGCCGCCCGGTGGTGGCACTGGTTTTTCCTGGGC
Source organism: Micromonosporaceae bacterium (assembly GCA_036384155.1). Taxonomy (GTDB): domain Bacteria; phylum Actinomycetota; class Actinomycetes; order Mycobacteriales; family Micromonosporaceae; genus DASVMV01. Next base: position 689 of record DASVMV010000315.1, on the reverse strand, counting down.
CAGCTCGCCCAGCCCGCCGAGCGGGTGATCAACGCCGATCCCGACGCGTGGTACGGCGGGTCGGCCGAGCAGATGGGCGCCGACGCGTACGAGGATTTCCGGCGGGCGATCCACGACCCGGCGACGGTGCACGCGATGTGCGAGGACTACCGGGCGGGCCTGGGCCCGGACCGGGCCGCGGACGACGCCGACCGGGCGGCCGGGCGGCAGATCGAGTGCCCGGTCCTCTTCGTGTGGTCGGAGCGGGACGACATGGCGGATCTGTACGGCGATCCCGCGGCAATCTGGCGGAAGTGGGCGGTCGACGTGCGGGCGGCGTCAATCGACTGCGGCCACCATATGGCCGAGGAGGCCCCCGACGCGCTCGCCGCCGAGCTTTCCGCGTTCCTCACGCCGGTCGTGACAGGATCCCGGTCATGAGTCGGCGCCGACCCACCCCGGTGGGCATCGAGGCAGGGTCCAAACGGACGTTCGCCTGGGCGCTGGAGTGGCCCGGCTGGTGCCGGTCCGGCCGGACCGAGGAGGCGGCGCTGGCGGCGCTGGCCAGTTACGCGGAACGCTACGCGCCCGTCGCCGGCCTGGCCGGCGTCGCCTTTCCCGACAGTGTCGCCGAACGGTTCGACGTGGTCGCCCGCGTGGCGGGGAACGCGACCACCGACTTCGGCGCTCCGGGCGCAATCGCCGACAGT
>DASVMV010000314.1:0-14056 GCA_036384155.1 Micromonosporaceae bacterium | reverse complement strand
CCGACTCCGGCTCGACCAGGGCGACCTGAGCGGCAGCCACCATCTGCTGCAGGCGGGGCGCCACCAGGTGAGCGTGGCGGGTGAGCCGCCGTACCTCATGGGCCTGCTCGCCGCGGCCGACGCCGACCTGCACACCGCCCGCGGCGACCTGGCGACGTCCCGTAGGGCACTGGCGGAGGCCGTCGACGCAGGCGCCCAACCGGCCGGGCCGCTGGCCGTCTCGCTCGCCCGGATCCACCTGCGGTCGGGTGACCCGCACGCGGTCGGGTCGCTGCTCGCCGCCCGGACCGACCGGGACGACGACTCGTGGCCCCTGCCCGCGCGGTTGGCGGCCGGGTTGCTCGACGCTCAGGCCGCCCGCCAGCTCGGCGACCGCCGCCGGTCGGCGTACCTGCTGGAACAGGTGCTCGCGCTGGCCGCGCCGGAGGGGTACCGCCGCGTCTTCACCCGGGCCGATCCCGCCGCTCGCGACCTGTTGGCCGCCCACCTCGATACCGGAACGGCACACTGGCCGCTGGTCAATGACCTGATCGCGGGTGGGTCGCTGCCGGGTCCGGCCGGGGAAGCCCGGCCCGGGCTCGGCGAACCGCTCACCGAGCGGGAGATGACCGTGCTGCGCTACCTGCAGAGCATACTGTCCAATGTAGAGATAGCGAACGAGATGTCGATGTCGGTCAACACGGTCAAGACCCATGTGCGCAACATCTACCGCAAGCTCGACGCGACCCGCCGGCGCGACGCGGTGCGCCGCGCCCGCGACCTGCACCTGCTGTGAGCCGTACGGGCGGCGTCGCAGCGGCGCCGGCGTTACCCGGCCGGATCAGATCGCGGCCGCCTGGTCGACCGCGGTGAGCAGGTCCGGCAGTAAGTACTTGCCCTCGTGCCGTACCCCGTTGACGAAGAACGCGGGTGTTCCGTCCACACCGCTGAGGATTCCGCTGACGAAGTCCCGGCGGATGCGGTCGAGCCGGGCGTGGCTGTTAACCTCGCCGGCCAGGTCGTCCACTGGAAGGCCCACCTGCTCGGCGCCGAGCGCCAGGTGCACCGGATCGAGCTGCTCCTGGTGCTCGAACAGCCAGTCGTGCATCTCCCAGAACCGCCCGTGTTCCCCGGCAGCCTCCGCGGTCTCCGCGATGAGCTGCGCGTACGGATGGACGTTGACCAGCGGGAAATGCCGGAACACCAGGCGTACGGAATCGGATCGATGACGCAGAAGTTCCGCCAGGCTGACGTGCGCCGCCGCGCAGTGCGGGCATTGGAAGTCGCCGTACTCCACCAGCGTCACGGCTGCATCCGCCGGGCCACGTATGTGGTCCTCCGCGGAGACGGGCTCTCGTAGGCGGCTCAGGGTGACCTGCATCGGGGTGCTCATGCCTACCTCGCTCCGGATGGCCCCGCCGGTCCGCGGGGCGTCAGTCGGACACCGGGCTGCCGGCGATCAGAGGCGCACCTTGATCTGGTTCTCCACCACCGACACGCCGGGGCTCGACCAGGCCACCCGCTCGGCCTCTTCCCGCTCCAGCCACGACCGCACAGTGCCGTCGAGCACGATCCGGTCACCGCTGACATCGACGGTGATGTGCTGCGCGTCGGTCTCCACACTGCGCACCAGAGCACGTTCAATGCGCTGCATGAGGTCGTCGGGGGACGGCAGTGGCCGCGGCCGTACCGTGATCCCGTTGGTGACCCCCCGGACGCCGGACAGTCGCCGCACGCTCCGCTCGGCGGCCCGGCGCTGGTATTCCCACTCCACCTCGCCGCGGATCACCACCCAGCCGTCCGCGACGGTGACGTCGAGGTTTTCGATCGGCACGAAGGCGTCCCACTCCAGCGCTCGGCTGGCCGCCGTCGCGATGTCGGCGTCGGTGCGCTGGGCGGACGTGGGAAGCTGGACCTCGATGTCGTTAGCAACCGCACGGACGCCACGCACCCGGTGCGCGGCGCGCTCCGCTGCCCACTTCTTGGCGTAGTTGTCGACGAAGCCGGTAAGGGTCACGACCCCGTCGCGGACGGCACCGCCGATCTCGTTGGGCTGCACGCGGGCCTCCCACTGCAGCTCCTCGAGCAGGTCGCGTTGGATCTCCTGGTCCGGGCGGACAATGGTTGCGGTGGTCATGGCCGTCATCTCCTCCCCGCGGTGGCGGACTCATGCCGGTTTCGATGATTGGCCGACCCCGGGTGAGCTCCCATCGTCCGGTGGGGGTGACCCCACGTGGCGCCGGGCGACCCCGTGCCGTAACACGGGGCGGGGTCCGGGCCGCCCGGACGGCCGCCCGGGCCCCGCCCCCGCTGCGGGATTCGGAACAGGGTCAGCTGTCCAGCGAAACGGGCGCGCTGGGCTTGTCGACGTCGACGAACTCCACCCGGTTGCTCGGGTTTGCGGTCGCCGGGCCGCGGCTGAGGGCCGCGCGGCTGGCGTTGCCGGCCGCCCACCCCACGGCGACGCCCACGAGCGCCGCTCCGGCGATCCAGGACCACGGCAAGCCGGGGCGCCGCCCGGCGAGTGCGTCGAATGCCCGGTTCGCGCGGTAGAGCGCCTCGTCCGCCACCGAACTCACCCGCTCCCCGACGTTGTCGGCGAGTCGGGTGGAGGAGCGCGTGGCCGATCGGGCGGTGTCGCCGGCCGACGTGACTGTCGCGAGAAGGTGTTCCCACGCCTGCTCAGCGACCTGCTCGGCCCGGCCGCGTCGACTCAACATGCTGGTTCCGAACATCGTGCTACCTCCTGGGATGCCGAACGCGGTGGCCACTTCGGACAGAGGCGACTGTTCGGCTCGTTTCGGGTCCTGACCGGGAGGTGCCCGCCGTTGTTTCCCGGCAAACCCGGGATCATGCCCGGAACGCCGCCGGGGTCAGCCGCCTGACGGCACACCGGTCGTCCGGGCGCAATCACATACCGGAAGCGGGCGAACATCACGTTTGGCGTGGGATGGGCCGATGTGCGATATCCCGTTGTCCTCCTTCAGTAGACTGCTCGGGGCCGGGGTAGCGGAGCCCAGGCGTGCCGGACTACTCTCTGTTGCGGCCTGCGTACTGATCGAGACGCCCGGGATTCGGGCGAGTGGAGGTGCCTACGTGAGCCTTTCGATCGTCACGTCGACGCTGCCCAACGGGGTCGTGGAAATCGCGCCTCGGGGCGAGATTGATGTCGAGACGGCGCACGAGGTGCGGGACGCGGTGGTTGCTGTGCTCGCCGCCGGGCGTCCGGCCCGCATCGAACTGAACCTGCGTGACGTGGGGTTCATCGACTCGGTCGGGATCAGCGCCATGGTCGCGGGCTTCCAGACGGCCGAGGTGAGCGGCGTCAAGCTGGTAGTGACCGAGCCGAGCCGGTTCGTCCACCGGCAGTTGTGGGTAACCGGGCTGCTCGGCCTCTTCGGCGCCCCGGAGCCGTACTTCGCCGGTGCCGAGGCGGCGCCCTGGCTTCCCGCGTAATCCGGCCGGCGCCGCCAGCGTCACGGGCCCGAGTCGTCCAGGCCCGACAGGTCCACGTCGGTCGCTTCGGTCACCGCGCGAATGGCGGTCACGGAGGCGTAGCCGGCGCTCAACCAGCCAATATCCGTACCCGGCTCGATGGGCTGCCCGGCCTCCTCCAGCGCGGTCCTGATGAAGCCCCGACCCGATTCCGCGAGGGTCATCTGCACCTGGCCGAACGCGGCGAGGGTCGCGCGGCGTACGCTGAGCAGTTCCTCGTACGGCCGGTCGGGGGCGTTGACGTTGAGCACGCTCTCCGGGGCGGCGGCGGTCAGCACCGGCAGCAGGTCGACGGCGACGCGAGCCGCCGTAGCCCAGTTGCGCACCTCGTCGTCGACCGTCGCCGAGGCTGCGACGGCCGCGCCGCCGCTGCCCGCGGTGGCCGGTACGGCCGACAGCACGTCCAGCGAGACGGCGATTCCGCGGCAGCCGTTGGCCGCGGCGGTCAGCGCGGCACCGACGGTTCCCGAGTGCAGCACCGCCCGGCCCGCGTTGGCACCCCGGTTGACCCCGGACAGCACAACGTTGGGCGGCGGTCCGAACGCGCCGTGGGTCGCGATGAGCGCGATGAAGCCGGGCGACGCCGCGACGCCAAACGCGGGCACCTCGTCCAGTCCCGCCAGCCGATGCTCCTCGATGAGTACCCGCCCCTCGCGCTCGACCGCGTTCATTGCGGCGCTCATGCCGCTGGCCTCCTCGGCCGGCGCCGCCACCACGACGTCCAGCCCGCGCTCGGCGGCGACGCGGGCGAGCCAGCGGATCCCGGGTGCCGCGATCCCGTCGTCGTTGGTGACCAGTACCCGCATGGTCATGACCGCGTCGTCCGGTCGGCCAGCACGTCCGGGGTCGTCCGCTCCTGCCGGCTCTCGCCGGCCGGGACGAGCCGGACCCGCTCCACCAGCCCGGCAACGGCGTCCCGTCGCCCGGTGCCCAGGCCGTGCCGGGTCACGTTGAGGGCCCCCGCTGCGGCGCCGGTCCGTACGGCGGTCCTGATATCGCCGCCGGCGGCCAGGACGGCCGCCACCCCGGCGGTCATCGAGTCCCCCGCGCCTTTCGGCTCCGCGGCCTGCAGCCGGGGCATGTGCACATTCAGCACCTCGCCCTCGAGCAGGGCGAGCGCCGGCTTCTCCGCCCGGGTGATCACGGTTGCCTCGGCACCGGCGTCGTGCAGCTCGTGCAGGGCGGCCCCCAGCGAGTCGTCGCTGTCGTCGGCCGCTCGGCCGTCGCGTACGAGCTCTTCATCGCTGACCTTGAGAAAGCACAGGCCGCTGTCGAGGACCGCCGCCAGATGTTCGCCGGACAGGTCGGCAACCACTTGACTGCCGTTCGTGCCCAGGTCCGCGCTGAGGCGCCGGTAGACGTCGGCCGGTACGAGTTCGGGATCGCCCGGCCCGCTGAGCACGCTGACCGGGGCGAGCAACCCCTCGGCGAGGGCCAGCCCGTAGAGCTCGTCCAGCTCGTGGCGGCTGAGCGGCCGCCCTGGCACGTCGGCGACCACGTCGCGGCGGCCGCCCCGGCGGTCGTGGACGTAGCCGCCGCTGTTCGACTCGCGGCGGATCAGGCGCAGGTCCACGCTCTCGGTTGCCAGCAGCGGCTCGAGGACCTGGCCGACCTCGCCGCCGACGCTGGCGCACACCACCGCCCGGATGCCGAGCCGGCTGATCATGCGGGCCTGCCAGACGCCCTGCCCGCCCGGGTGCAGATGGAGCTCGCCGGCTTCCCCGGTCTCTTCGATCGTGACGGTCAGCAGGGGAGTGGGGGCGAACACCATGACGTGGTCCCTCATACGCCGGTTCTTTCCCTGGCCCACGCCGCCCATGCGACGGCGGCGACCATCGGGCACATCGCGCCGGAGGCAGCAGCCGCCTGATCGCCGCCGGTCTGAGGTCGCCTAAGCTACTACACGTGTAGTGGCTCGCGTCGCTACTTCCGTAATGGCGGTTGGCAGGGAATCGAGGTGCAGCATGCCGGGTCGCGCGGACCACCTGGCCGACGCCGCCATCGAGGTGCTCGGCGCGTACGGGCTGCGGCAGCTCACCCACCGCGCAGTCGACGCCGCCGCCGGATTGCCGGCGGGCTCCACGTCGAATTACTTCCGCACCCGCGACGCGCTGCTGTCGGCCGTCGTCGCCCGGATGAGCGGGCTCGACCGGTCGGACTGGCGGCAGCTCACGGAGAGCTTCGTCCCACGCGAGGTGGCCGACCTGGCCGAGGTGCTGGGGGCGCTGGTCCGCCAAGCGACCGGGCCCGGCCGCAACCGCGCCCTCGCCCGCTATGCGCTGTGCCTCGAGGCCGTGCGCCGGCCCGACCTGCAGCGCGAGCTACGGCAGGGCAACGCGGAGATCGTCGGCTGGGCGGCGCCGTGGCTGCGGCAGATCGGGTCGGCGGAGCCCGATCGGGACTGCCGGCTGATGCTGGACTACCTGGACGGGCTCATGTTCCACCAGTTGGCCTTCGGGGACCCCGACTTCGATCCGGTGCCGGGAATCCGGCTCGTGCTGGGCCGCCTGGTGGCCCGCTGACCAGGCGGCCCGCCCCGACTTAGTACACGGACAGGTGAACGTGGTTGGTGTGGTCGCTGGACGGGTCGCCGCCCCCGCTGTACGACTTCCAGCCACTGCTGGGCAGCCAGATCTGGCGGTACCAGATGACGTAGAGCACCGCGAGCCGGTCGGCGTTCCGGATGAAGTAGGCGGCGAGGTTGTTCCCGTACGTCCGGTCATCGCCCGTCGCGTCGCCGCCGAACCCGACCTGTTGCGCCGAGAAGTCGCACGCCCGCCCCTTCGGGTGCTCCCCGGAGCCGCCGTCGCGATAGCAGGACACGAACCGGGTGAAGCCGGCCTGCTTGGCCTCGTTGAGTGCGTGCAATGTGCGGGGCGTGATGCAGCCCGACGTCGTAGGGTCGTTGACGCTGCAGGACTCGGCGGGCCAGGACCCGTCGGGGTTGCGCGGCGCCGGATCCGCTGTGGCCGAGCCGCCGCCGGAGACGCCCGCGGTGGACGCTCCGCCACCGGCCTCGGCCAGCGCCCGCTCGGCCTGCCGCTTACGGGCGGCCATTACGGCCATCTGCTTCTGCTGCTGCCGGATCTCGTTCTCGATGGCGGCCTTCGCCCGCTGTTCCTGCGCGCGGGTGTCCAGCAGGTCGCGGACCTGGCGGTTCTCGTTGGCCGCGACGGCGTCGAGGGTGGCCGCCCGGTCCAGGAAACCGTCCGGGGAGTCGCTGTTGAGCAGGGCGGAAACCGGTCCGAGCCGACCCAGCCGGTACGCCGCGCCGGCCAGCTCGTCGACCGTGTCGTTGCGCTCGGCCAGTTCCTTCTCGATCTCGGCGAGATGCGCGGCCAGTTGCTTCTGTCGGGCCGTCGAACGGGCGAGCGCCGCCTTGGCGTCGAGGTAGCCCTTGCCCGCCGCGGTCAACTGCTCCCGGAGGCTGTCGCTGCCGCCTTCCGGGTCTCCGGGGGCGAGGCGTGCGGAGGCGGGGCCGACCACCGAGGTGGCGGCGCCGGCCGGAGCGGCGGTTACGGCCAGTGCAAGGATCGCCCCGACCACGGCGGTGAGCCGGGCGTTCGGGTGTCTTGTGGGTCGCAGCGGTGGCATACCTGTCCTTCCGTCAGCCGCCGACCGGGTTAGCTGACGGGTTCGGGACGGAAGATCCCTACCGCTGGCGCGGATGCACCCCACGAACATGGTTTCCCGGCTCGCCGCGTGGCGATTAGGCGACGGCCACCGCAGGCGCCGGAGGGCGCCGCCCGGCGGAGGCCGTCGCTGAGCCTACCGGGAGCGGGTCGATCGTGCAGTAGCGCGGGTGCCGCCACGCCGGTCGGCGCCACCCGTCGGCCGGGCCTACCAGTCGGCCGGGCCTACCAGTCTGCCGGACCGCACGGTCCGGCAGTGCCGGGCTCGACCTGGAGGGTGGCGTGCTCGATGGCGAAGTCGTCGTGCAGGGCCCCGCGGGCGGCGGCGAGCACCGCGCCGACCTCGGCGCCGGGGTCGACGGTGAGGTGCGCGGAGGCGACCTCCATCCCGGAGGTGAGCGTCCACACGTGCAGGTCGTGCACGTCGGACACACCCGGCAGCGCGGCGAGCCGGGCCTGCACCGCCGGTACGTCGACGTGCTCGGGCGCCGCCTGCACCAGAATCCGTACGGCGGCGCGCCCGAGCCGCCAGGTGCGCGGCAGGATGAACAGCCCGATCGCGACCGCCGCCGCCGAGTCGGCCCACCACCAGCCCGCCAGGGCGATCAGGCCGGCCGCCACGATGACGCCGACCGAGCCGAGCAGGTCGCCGAACGCCTCCAGGTAGGCGCCCCGCAGGTTGAGGTTCTCGCGGGCTCCGGCGCGCAGCAGTGCGATGGCCACGAGGTTCACCACGAGGCCGGCGGTCGCGACCGTGAGCATCGGCCCGGCCGGTACGTGGGTGGGTGCGCCGAACCGGCGCGCCGCCTCCAGCAGGACGTAGACCGCGACGCCGAACAGGAGCAGGGCGTTGGCCAGCGCGGCGAGAACCTCTATCCGGTAGAGGCCGAACGTCCGCTGGGGATCGCCGGTGGCTCGGCGCGCCGCCGTCATCGCCGCGAGGGCCAGGCCGATCCCGAGTACGTCGGCGAACATGTGCCCGGCGTCGGACAGCAGCGCCAGCGAGCCGGTGGCGAGGGCCACCACGGCCTCGACCGCCATGAAGCCGCCGAGCAGGACGAACGTGATCCACAGCCGGTGCCGGTGCCGCTCGGCGGTCTGCACCGTCGGCCCGTGCCGGTGACCCGCTCCCACGCCACCCACCTTCCGATGTCGCCCTGTGCCCACTCCAAAGTATGTTCAGATCGCTATATATGCAATCGGCCGGTCAGAACTAGAGATCCGCCACATCGACGGTGGTCAGCCGCTGCGTCGCCCGGGACAGCGCGACGTAGAGCGTCCGCGGCCCGGCGACCGAACCGGTCCGCAACTCGGTGGGAGCCACGACGAGGACGCCGTCGTACTCCATGCCCTTGGCCTGCAGCCCGGTCACCACCTGCAGGCGGGGCGTGTCCAGCGGGGCCAGCCAACCCTCGACCTCGGCGTGGCGGTGCTGCGGGGTGATCACCCCGACCGTCCCCTCGACCTCGTCCAGCAGGTCTTCGGTGGCCGAGCGGACCGCCTCGGCCAGCTGCTCCGGTGGTACGGACAACTCCACCGGATAGATGCCGGTCGACCGTACGGCGGTCGGCAGCGGCAGGTCCGGCGACACCTCGCGGATGACGGCCGCCGCCACCGCGAAGATCTCCGCGGAGTTGCGGTAGTTGGTGGACAGGGTGTACTCGTTCCGCCGGCGCCGGCCGAGCGCGCCGTCCCGGGCCCGGGACAGTTCCGCCGGATCGCCGGTCCACGCGGTCTGCGCCGGGTCCCCCACGATGGTCCAGGACGCGAGCCGGCCGCGGCGGCCGATCATGCGCCACTGCATCGGCGAGACGTCCTGGGCCTCGTCGACGACCACGTGGGCGTACTCCCGGTAATCCTCGGGGCGGCGTACCGCGGCCGCCCGGGCGGCACGCGCCCGGTCGGCGAACGTGCTCACCTCCTGCACGCCGTCCACCACATGGAATGGCCGGCGCGTGCGCTGCCGCGGTTGCGGCGGTCGCCCGAGCAGCTCGTCGAGCTCGTCGAGCAGCGCCACGTCCACGACCGTCGGGCCTTCGTCGGCTAGCGACCGGTAGGCCCGGGACAGGGCCTCGATCTCCCCGGCCGACAGGATTCCCGCGGCGTACCGGCGCAGCCGGTCCGGCCGGGCCAGCCAGCCGAGCACGTGGCGTGGATGCAGACGCGGCCACCAGGTGCGCAGGAAGGTCCGGAACTCCTCCCGGTCGGCGAGGTGATCCTCGAAGTCGACCTGGGTCGGCAGGCCGGGGATGCCCAGCTCCCGGGCCTGCGCCCAGAGCGCGTCGAACAGGCCGTCGATGCCGGCCCGGCGCACCTCGTTGCGGCGCGCTCCTCGGGGGAGCGCGCGCGCCCGGATGGCGTCCAGTTCGGCGCCGGGCAGGCGCAGGAGGCTTCCCCGGTAGAGCAGCCGCAGCTCGGTGGGGCCGTCGGGCACGGCGTCCCGGACAGCGCGTTCGAGCACCCGGCGCATCCGCAGCGAGCCCTTGACCGCGGCGACCGCCGGCTCGTCGGTTCGGGTGGCCGAGATCCCTGGCACCAGGGAGCCCAGCGAATGCAGGGTCGCGCTGTGCTCGCCCAGCGACGGCAGCACGGACGCGATGTAGTCGACGAACACCGCGGACGGGCCGACGACCAGCACCCCGCCACCCGCGAACCGGCGCCGGTCGGAATACAGCAGGTACGCCGCCCGGTGCAGGGCCACCGCGGTCTTGCCGGTTCCCGGGCCGCCGGACACGATCGTGACCCCGGCGGCGGGGGAGCGGATCGCCTGGTCCTGCTCCTGCTGGATGGTCGCGACGATGTCGCGCATTCCCCGCCCGGTGACCCGGGCCAGGCTCGCCAGCAGGGCCCCGTCGCCGACCACCCGCATCTCCGGCGGCGCCGCCTGGGGGTCGAGCAGGTCGTCTTCGATGCGGGTGACCCGTTCTCCCGACGACTGGATCATGCGCCGCCGTACCACGCCGCGCGGATCCGCCGCCGTCGCCTGGTAGAACGCGGCCGCGGCGGGCGCCCGCCAGTCCACCACCAGCGGTTCGGCGTTCTCCGCCCGTACGCCCAGTCGGCCAACGTGCAGCACCGTGCCGTCCCGCAGGTCGAGCCGGCCGAAGACGAGCCCTTCGTGCTCGGTGTCCAGGGCGTGCCGGCGTCGCGCGGCCTGGAACACCATGGCGTCCCGCTCCACCAGCGCGCCCACGTTGCCGACCCGGGCCAGGCGGTATCCGTCCCGCTCCCACTGCGCCGCCGAGCGCCGCAGCTCGGCGAGCCGCGCGTAGACCCGGTCCAGGTGACGCTGCTCGACAGCCATCTCGTGCTGCAGGACGGTCTCGTCGGTCAACGCGCGAAGCTCCCGTCGATCTGGTTCGGCCGCCGCCGATCGGCGGCCAGAGCGAGGGTACGCCGCAGCGACCACCGCCTCGCCGACCGGCGGACCCTACGCGGAGGTTGGATCCGGCCGGCGGTTGGGCGCCGGTGGTGCCCACCGCCGGCCACGACGACGGCGGTGTCAGGCAGCCGCGGCCAAGCCGGCCTTACCCTCCGTCTCCGGTACGACACCCGCCGGCGCGGACGGGCGCTCGGGTGCGTGGACGACCCGGCGTATCGGGTCTGTTGGACGCGCCTTCGTCTCGGCACCGAGGGCGGACTGGAGCACGCCCGTCACCCGTCGGCTCACTGCCACGATCGCGGCACTGACCTCCTCGGACCGCTCGAGCATCAGCATGTGGCCGGCTCCGGCGCACACCGTGAGGGCAGTGGCGGGCAGGGCCTCGGCGATGGACTCGGCGCACCGGACCGGGGTGAGCTTGTCCCGCTCGCCCACCAACGCGGCCGCGGGTATGTCACCGAGGGCGGCCAGCGTGTCGAGCCGCCGCTGCGCCCCGATGGAGGAGCGGAAGCCGCCGATCGACCGCAGCGACGCCCGTGCCACAGCCGAGGCGGCGAGGCGGATGTCGGCCGGGTCGCACACGTTGCCGAAGAGCAGCCAGCGCAGCGCCGGCCGCAGGCTGCGCAACAGCAGCGACGGGGGCCGCCAGGCGCCGCATCGGGCGAGGATGGCGGCGCCGGTCACCTCGAGGAGGCGGACCAGTCGCGCGGCCTGCGCCGGCAGTCCGTACGAGGTGTGCGTGTGGCCCTCAGCCGTGGTCGAAACGAAGACGAGACCGGCAACCCGGGCGGCGAACGCCTCGGGATGGCGGTGGGCGTACTCCATGATCGTCATCCCGCCCATGGAGTGGCCGGCGAGAACCACCGGCCCGTCCGGGGCCAGGCCGTCGAGCACCTCGGCCAGGTCGTCACCGAGCCGGGCCAGGGTGGCCGACCCCAGGGGCGTGTCGTCGGACCGCCCGTGCCCGCGAACGTCGTACGTGATCACCCGCACCGACTCGCCGAGCGCCTCCCGCACCGCACCGACCTGTCGGTGCCACGTGCGGCCGTCGAGCGTCCACCCGTGCAGCAACACCACCGTCAGCGGCGCATCGGGACGGCCGCTGGACTCGACGTGCAGCCGTACGCCGTCGGTGAGTCGCAGCGGGGGTTGGTCGGGCATGCGCACCTCCGCGTTGAGCCGGGGGCCCACCGCGTACCCGCGGGTAGTAATCATGCCCCATCCTGTTGCCTGCCGGCGAGGAGGCGCCGCCGCCCTTCGGGGGATCTGTCCCGAAAAGGGCTTATGCGCGGTCCGGCCGGCCGGGCCAACATCTACCCGCCAGTACGGCAGATCAACCGCGGACAGTGAGAATGGTCGCAACCCGCTTACCCGTCGAGAGGTAGCCGTCAAGCTGATGGACATGTCTCCTCCGGGCCCCACCCCGTCTCCGCCCGATCCGCCCGGGTCGCTGGCGTCGCGCGCCGCCGTACGCGCGCCCGCGGAGGCCCTCGCGCATCTGCTAGCCGGGAACCGCCGGTTCGTCAGCGGGCGGCCGCTGCACGGCCACGACGTGTCGGCCGCCGCGGAGGCGGCAGCCTCTGGAGACCAACAGCCGGACGCGGTTGTCGTCGGCTGCATCGACTCCCGCGTGCCACTCGAAGCGATCTTCGACCAGACGTTCGGATCGATCTGCGTGGTGCGGTCCGGCGGCCATGTGCTCGACCGGGCGGTGCTCGGCTCGGTGGAGTTCGCCGTCTCCGAACTCCGGGTGCCGCTCGTGGTCGTACTCGGACACGACCGCTGCGGCGCCGTGGCCGCCACCGTCACGGCGCTGCGCACGGCTCAGCTGCCCAACGGCTCGTTGGCGTACCTCGTCGAGCAGATCGCACCGGCGGTCACCGACGTCGGGCTGCACCAGCCCGACGTGCAGCAGTTGGCGATCCGCCGGCACATCGACCGCACCGTGACCGCCCTCGGCGACGACGAACGGCTGGCCGATGCCAGGCGGGCCGGGCGGTTGGACATCGTCGGCGCCATCTACAACCTCGACACCGGCCTGGTCAACGTGCTGGACTGACCGGCCAGCCGCAGACAGCACAGCGCCCCGCCGCGTCGGTCCGCGGCGGGGCGCTGTCGGGTCGCTGGTGGGCTCAGCTGTGCGTGGGCTCAGCTGTGCGTGGGCTCAGCTGTGTGTGGGCTCAGCCCTCGAAGACGCCGGCGTCGACCAGGCGCTTCTCGGTGAGGTCCCAACCGTGCCCGGGGTTAACCGCCGCCAGCTCGGCGATCTCGGCGCGGATCTTGGCGGCGTGACCGGCCGCGGCCAGCGTACGGATCTCCTCGACGAACGCCTCGGAGTCGGTCCGCAGGTGGGCGGTCTTGCCGTTGGTCAGGTTGCGCACGTACGCGTGCTTGCCGCTGTTGAGCGGAATGAGGTACTTGAACTCACCGAGCACGCTCAGGGCGCCACCCTGGCCGGCCTGGCCGGCCCGAACGGACGCGCGCGCGGTCTTGGAGGTGTTGCTCGCCACGGAGGTACTCCTTGCCAGACGTACGGGGGACGAAAGATGTCCGAGGGCTGGGGAGCGGCGATGCCGCATGCCCACGAATGGGCAAGGCGGCAGAAGCCGCCGGCTGAACTTTACACGACCCCGGATGCCGGACGGCTATCGCGAGGTCGCTGTACGGGTCAACCGCCTCACCGGTACGGACATTCCCACCGGCGAGTCTTGCCGTTTCGCTGGCGCAACATGCGTCACACCCGCCATCATGTGTCCGAGCCAACGAATGGTTCGGTGTCCTGACGGTGGTCCGAGGTCGTAGGGGAAGACGCACCTCGCTCCCCGGGAGGTCAACGTGCCAACGCGTGGCGTCGTATACGTCCATTCGACCCCGCTCGCCGTATGCCCACACGTCGAGTGGGCGATCGCGCGTGTGCTCACGGTGCCGGTCAACCTTCGGTGGACGGCGCAACCGCTCGATCCGGGTGCCCGCCGAGCGGAGTGCGGATGGTCCGGACGGCCGGGCACGGGCGCCGAGCTGGCCACCGCCCTCCGGCAGTGGCCCATGATCCGGTTCGAGATCACCGAGGAGCCGAGCGTGGGCGCCGACGGCGAGCGGTTCATGTTCGCGCCGGGACGCGGGCTGTTCCGCGGCACCGCCGGTGCCGCTGGCGACATCCAGCTCGGGGAGGATCGGCTGCGAGCCATGATGGCCGCAGCACGGGGCCCCGAGGCCCTGGCCCACGCCCTCGACCGTGCGCTCGGCACCGCCTGGGACGCCGAACTCGAGCCCTATCGGCACGCCGGTGACGGAGCGCCGGTGACGCTGCTCACCCAGGTGGGCTGAGCCTCCAGGCCCAGCCCCGGAGCTACTCCGGCCGGCGCTCGAGTTGCCGCAGTGCACGACTTCCTGGTGGGATTGCCCGCGTGTCGAAAGCTTCCCGGCGGCCGATCGTTGCGCTCCTCGTGGCCGCGGCGCTGCTGCTGGCCGCCTGCGACGGCACGACCTCGGCGAGCCCGCCGCCGAGCAGCGGTTCGCCGGCTGCGCCGTCGAGTGCGGCGCCGACCGTCATACCGGGTCCGACGGC
>DASVMV010000313.1:0-3906 GCA_036384155.1 Micromonosporaceae bacterium | reverse complement strand
CGGCCCGGCCGGGCCGGCCGGCGCCGGACGGCCCGTCCCGGGCGCTGATCGACGGCACCGACCAGTTCGAGGTCCTACGGCTGCCGAAGACCCGCAAGGCGCCGCCACCGCCGGAGGCGTAAACCCAACGGGATGTTCGGTTCGGCCGTCCGGCCCATCCTTACCCGCGAGGATCGATTCCGTGCGGCGCCCAGCACTGCGGAAGCCCGTTCCCGCATGGCGGCAGTTGCTTGTCGTCTGCGCTGCGGGCGTGTCTGCCGGCCTGGTGCTCGGGCGGGTGGCGCCGCTGATCCTCGCGCTGCTGGTGGGCTGGGACGTGGCGGCGGTGGTGTACCTGACCTGGGTGTGGTGGATCATCTGGCCGCTGGACGCCGAGCAGACGGCGCGGCTGGCCGCGCGGGAGGACCCGAGCCGGACAGTCCGGGACGGCCTGCTGCTCCTGTCCTGCGTCGCGAGCCTGCTGGCAATTCCCGCGGTTCTGGTCACCACGCACCGGTGGCACGGCCCGGTACGCGACGCCGGGATCGCGCTCGGAGTGGCCAGCGTGATCATCTCCTGGATCGTGGTGCACACCGTTTTCACCGCCCGGTACGCCGGGATCTACTACGGCAAAGATGGCGGCATCGACTTCCACCAGGAAGAGCCGCCGCGGTACACCGATTTCGCCTACGTCGCGTTCACCGTCGGCACCACCTTCCAGGTGTCCGACACCGACCTGACCAGCACGGCGATCCGGGTTGTCGTCCTGCGCCACCTGCTGCTGTCGTACGCATTCGGAGCCGTGCTGATCGCCGCCACGGTCAACCTGTTGGCCGGGCTGGCGCGGTAGGCACCGGAGGGCGCAATCTGTTGCAGGTAACGTCTCGGTACGTGTCGTCTCCCGTCTCGGTCCTTACCCGCAACCGCGACTTCCGCCATCTCTTCGCGGCCGAACTCGTGGTCTTCGGCGCGGACTGGTTCGTCATGGTCCCGCTGCTGGTGCTGCTACCCGAGCTGACCGGCACCGGGGTGTGGGGCGCGCTGGTCCTCGCCGCCGACACGGGCATCGTCGCGCTGCTGCTGCCCTACACCGGCACGGTCGCGGACCGGATCGACCGACGGAAGATCATGGTTACCGCGAACCTGGCCGCGCTCGGCGCCGTACTGCTTCTGCTGGGTGTGCGGAATGCCGGGACCGCCTGGCTGGCCCTGGTCGCGGTCGGCGCCGTCGCCATTGCGAAGGCGTTCTACTCGCCGGCGGCCCAGGCCGCGCTGCCCAACGTGCTCGATCCCGACGATCTCGCCGCCGGCAACGCGGTCGCCGGATCGGCGTGGGGCACCATGGCGGTGGTCGGTGCCTCATTGGGCGGCGTGCTGAGCGCGGCGTGGGGGCCGTACACCTGCTTTTGGATCGCCGCCGCGGCGCTGGCCGCCGCGGCCGGCCTTGCCGCGCCGATCCGCCGGCCGTTGCAGGCGGCGCGGGATCGGACGGAGGCTCCGCCGCGGGCGTGGGCGGCCATCCGCGAGGCGCTCCAGTACATCGGGCACCGGCCGCCGGTGCTGGCGCTGGTCACGGTCAAGTCGGCGGTCGGTCTGGGCAACGGCGTGCTCACCGTGTTTCCCCTACTGGCCGGGATGTTCGGGGTCGGGGCCGTGGGCACCGGTCTGCTCTTCGGGGCGCGAGGTGCCGGGGCGCTCGTCGGACCGCTACTGATGCGCCGGGTGCTGACCCGCCGGTCGTGGCTTCTGCCCGGGCTGGCCGGGTCGATGTCGCTGTACGGCGTGGCGTACCTCGGCGTTTCGGCGGCCGCATGGTTTCCGCTGGTCCTCCTCCTGGTCTTCGTGGCGCATCTCGCCGGCGGCACCAACTGGACCATGTCCAACTTCGCCCTCCAGGGCGAGGTGCCGGACCGGCTGCGCGGGCGGGTCTTCGCCACCGACATGATGCTGGCGACCTTGGCGATCTCGGTCAGCCAACTGGTGGTGGCGCTCGTGGTGGACACCGTTGACGAGCGGGTGATCCTGGCCGGGTGCGGGCTGACCACCCTGCTGTACGCGGTCGGCTGGCGGCTGGCGACCCGCCGGCTCTCGCTCAGCGAGCGCGCCGAGGACGCGGCGGCGGTGGAGCCCGCCCGCTAGGGCCCGTCTCACAAGACCTTGTGAAACAGGCCCACGGCCGGGTCCCACCGAAGGCCCGCGGCGTCGGCCCTAGCATGAGCCGATGGCGGTGTCGTTCGTTTCCGGAACGGTGCGGGTGCGGGTACCGGCCACCAGCGCCAACCTCGGCCCCGGCTTCGACGCGCTCGGATTGGCGCTCGCGCTCTACGACGACGTCGACGCCCGGGTCGCCGCTGCGGGCTGCGCGGTCGAGGTGGTGGGGGAAGGCGCGGACTCGCTGCCCCGCGACGGCGAGCATCTGGTCGTACGGGCCATGTCCGCGGCCTTCGACGCGCTGGGCGCCCGGCCGTCCGGCCTCGCCGTCGCCTGCCGGAACCGCATCCCACAGGCCCGGGGGCTCGGGTCATCGTCGGCGGCGATCGTCGCCGGCCTGTCCCTCGCCCGGGCCCTGGTCGTCGGCGGCTCCCGGCACCTGCCCGACGCCGACCTGCTGCGCCTGGCCGCCGACATCGAGGGGCATCCGGACAACGTCGCGCCGTGCCTGCTCGGCGGCTTGACGATCGCCTGGATGCAGGAGCGTGCCGACGCCGGCGGTAGGCCGGGCGGGGCGCGCGCGGTACGCCTGGTCCCGGCAGAAGGCCTCCGGCCGACGGTCTTCGTTCCCCGGGAGCGGGGATTGACCGAAGCGGCGCGCACCGCGTTACCGGCCGCCGTGCCACATGCCGACGCGGCCCGCACCGCCGGGCGGTCCGCCCTGCTGGTGCATGCCCTGACGGCGGACCCGGCCCTGCTGTTTCCGGCCACCGAGGACTGGCTGCATCAGACGTACCGGGCGGCGGCCATGCCGGGTACGGCGGCACTCGTCGCCGCGCTGCGTGAGGCGGGTGTGGCTGCCGTGGTCAGTGGGGCGGGCCCGGCGGTCCTGGCGCTGACGCCGGTGCCCCCGGCGTTCCAACCGGGAATGGGCTGGCAGGCTGAGCAGTTGCCAATAGACGTAGCCGGAACGACGGTGTATCCGGGTAGACTGGAACACGCCGAGCGGGACCCTGTTGCCGCAGGTTGAAAGAGTTGACTACGCTCTAGGCCTAGCACAGCCGCGAAGCAAGCGATCTTCCTGCGGGTCGGTGCATCCCCGAGGCTTTCGGCGGTTAGTCCGTCCCAATCTGCCTAGGCGCACGCCGCACCGCAGTCTCCACAGGTCGCCGCTGACGGCGAGATCTGCTCACCGACGCCGGCGGGCCGGGAAACCGTCCGGCTGCTGTGTCAAACTCCCGCCCACGAGTTCGCGGGGCGGGTGAACCGAGGCCGCCCGGCCACCAGCTTCCGACCCGGGCAGCCCGGCCTTATCGAGGAAGGAATCCATTGAGCGACACCACCGACGTGACGTCGGGCGTTCCCAGCGTCGCTGGCGCAGCCACCGCTGGTCCCGTCCGCCGTCGGCGCACCGGCACCGGACTGTCGGCGATGCTGCTGCCAGAGCTGCAGAGCCTGGCCGCGTCGCTCGGCATCTCCGGGACTGCCCGGATGCGCAAGGGCGATCTGATCGCCGCTATCAGCGAGCGCCAGAGCGGCTCGACCGCAGCCACCACCCCCCGGCCGCGTGCCGAGGTGGCGGCCGCAGCGGCACCCGTACGTGAAGAGGTCCGCGCCGAGGTGACCGTGCCCCCGGCGGGCCGCGAAGGCCCGTCCGCCGAAGCCGGCGAAAGCGACCGGCGCGCCGGCGGGCGGCGGGCCGAGCAGGCGGTTGCCGAGCCGACCGCCGAGCCGGACAGCCGGGCCGAGCGCCCGGAGCGCACCCGTGAGCGCGGG
>DASVMV010000312.1:0-22434 GCA_036384155.1 Micromonosporaceae bacterium | reverse complement strand
AGTACGTCGGCCACGCTGCCGGCGTACCGGTCGGCGACCGCGCGGGCGAGCCGAGCGATCTCCGGCGAGAGCACGGGCTCCGGCGAGACGACCCGGTCGAGGGGGGCCAGGCGACCGCCGTGCTCCGACGTCTCGGCGCGTTCGACGACCCAGCCGCCGACCAGCTGCCCGGCGAAGCGCACCCGGACCCGGACCCCGGGCTGGGCGGCCTCGTCGAGGTCGGCGGGGACGAGGTAGTCGAACGGCCGGTCCAGATGGGCGAGCGGAAGGTCGACCTGGATGCGCGCGACCGGCAGCCCGGAAGCCCGCTGCCGGCCTTCGTTCGCCCGGGAAGCCACCGGACCATCTTGCTACCGGCCCGCGGTCGGCGGCTCGCCGCGGTGCCGCACCGGTCGTCCGGCGCGTCAGGGCTCGTCGGACGACCGTGCCGCGGAGAGGTTGGGCAGGTCTCAATCCCGGTTGATCTGTTGTTCGGTTACCCGCTTTCGGTGCCGCTCGGTCAGGTCGCAGCCGTGCCGAAGGAAGTCGATGACCAGCTTCACCTGGGCGTCGCTGCGCCGGGTCGCGTCGGCCGCGCCCTCCTCGGCCAGCGGGCCGTACATCTGCCAGGCCCGCTGTCGGGCCAGGTCGGTGAGTTCGACGAGCACCCGCCGCCGATCGGCGGTGTCGCGCACCCGGCCGAGGTATCCCTTTCGCTCCAACCGGTCGATCAGGGTGGTGGTCGCGGCGGGTGACAACCCTGCGGCCGCCGCAAGCTGCCCAGCAGTCAGCGGCCCGTCGAAAAGCAGGTCGAGGCAGCGTAGGTCGGTCCGGTTGACGTCGAGGCGGGCCGCGACGGCCTCGTCGAACGCATCGGTGGCCCGCTGGTAGGCCGTGACCGCCGCGGCGAGCTCCGCCACCAGCGCTTGACGCTTCTCTTCCAAAGACGTATCTTTCTACGGTCGAAAATTTCGATAGTAGAATCTTTTCAGATTGTACTGTCTGTCCGCCGCGGCGGTCAACGAAGGGGGAAGGAAGATCGTCATGGCCAGGGTGCTGATCAGTACGATGCCAGCCACCGGACACGTCAACCCCGCGTTGCCGCTCGCCACCGAGCTGGTCCGGCGCGGGCACGAGGTGGTGTGGCACACCGGACGCGATTACGCCGGGAAGGTCGCGGCCACCGGGTCCCGATTCGCTCCGTTCCGGGCCGCCCCCGACTTCGAACAGATTCCGGTGACCGCCGACGAGGGCGCCAAGGGGATGGCCGTCGGCGTGTCGCTCATGCGCCGGTTGTTCATCGACCGGCTGGCCGGTCAGGTCGCCGACTACGAGGAGATCCTCAAGGAGTTCCCGGCCGACGTCGTGCTCGCGGACATGTGCAGCCTCGGCGCCGATGCGCTGCACGCCAAGGGGGGCCCGGTCTACGCCACGCTGGGCATCAATCCGCTGGTCACCTTCGACCCGGAGATCCCGCCGTTCGGGTCGCACCGGCCGCCGGCGACCACCGTCGGACAACGGCTCCGCAATCGGGTCGCCCACCAGATGACCCGACGGATCTTCATGCCCGCGGTCACCCGTCTGCTGAACGCCGAACGAGTCCGCCTCGGCCTCTCCCCGCTGCCCGATGGCAGGCAGCTGTCCGACGTCCTGCGCTCGCCGTACCTGCATCTGATGCCGACGACCGAGGCCTTCGAATATCCGCGCGCCAACCTGGAGCCGCAGATCCACTTCGTCGGCCCGCTGCTGCCTGCGCCGCCGGCTGCCTTCACCCCACCGGCCTGGTGGGCCGAGCTGGAGGACCGGCCCGTCGTGCACGTCACGCAGGGCACCTACGCCACCGATCCGACGTCCCTGATCCGCCCGACCGTGAACGGGTTGGCCGGGGAGGACGTGCTCGTCGTCGCGACCGGTCCGGGCCTGGACCGGGTCGGCCCGCTACCGAGCAACGTACGCACCGGGGCATTCATCCCGCATGCACAGCTGCTCCCGTACGTCGACGCGATGGTCACCAACGCCGGATACAACGGTGTCCTCACCGCGCTGTCCCACGGCGTGCCGCTCATCTGCGCCGGCCGCAGCGAGGACAAGGCGAACACCAGCGCCCGGGTGGCGTGGAGCGGATCGGGAATCGACCTGAAGACCGACACCCCGGCTGCCAACGACGTACGCGAGGCGGTCGGCACCGTGCTGGCAACCCCGTCGTACCGGGAAAACGCGCGCCGCATCCAGGCCGACTTCGCCCGGCACGACCCGCCCGCCGAGGCATCCTCGCTCCTCGAGCAACTGGCCCGCGACAAGGCTCTGGTGGCCCGCGGCTGATCGGCCGCCGCGGGGCGCTACCGGGCGCACCGCAGCGACAGGATGCCCGCCACCGGCACCGAGCCCAGCTGCGCCCCGGCCCGTGAGTCGAGCCAGGCGATCCCGTCCGGGCGGCCCACGTACAGCCTGGCTCCGTCGCGGCTGACGCCCAGTCCGTGTACCGCACCGCCCGCGCGCCAGGTGCCGGCGACCGCACCGGCGGCGCTGTCCACCACGTGGATCCACTCGCCGGCCGCGACGAAGCAGCTGCCGGCGCCCGCGGCGACGCTCGCCGTACCGCCGACCGGCGGCAGCGCCACCACCCGGGAGATGGTCAGGGCGGCGGCATCCGCGAGCGCAAGCCGTCCGGCCGTCGCGTCGACGACCATCAGCCGACTCCCATCCGGGCTGAGCGCGAGCGCATGCCCGGCGGCGGGGCCCTGCCCGAACGGCGCCGGCAGGTCCAGGCAGTACGCCCACCGCTCGGCAAGGTGGAGGACGTGAACGAAGGCGTGGACGTCCGACCTCCGCCCGGCCAGGATGTTCCGGGTGTGCCGGTGGTCGGGTTGGTGGGTGTACAGGGTGTAGAGGATGTGTCCGGTCGGGTGCAGCACCGCCTGCCGCCCCTCGCCGCGCATCTCCTCCTCGGCGCCCGCAGGCACGGCGACCTTGTTTCGGGTGAGCAGCGGCTGTGGCGTGCCGGTGCCGAACTCCATCAGCCGAACCCGGTAGTGGTCCGGGGCGGTGGCCGGCAGCCACTCCAGCACGAAGACGCCCGTCTCGTCGTACGTCACTGCGTCCGGCTCGAAGTTGCCGGTCAGGTGGACGTCGTGCACCGCACCTCCCGAGCCGGCAATCATGATCCGGCTTCGGGTCCGGGCCACCGGCTGCCCGGCAGCGCCAGCCGAAGCGACGCCGGAGGATCCGGCGCCGGCCGGGGTGAGCACCACCAGCCGGCCGCTCGGGGACACGACCCGCGGCATCCAGCGGCCGGCGAGGCGCGCGCGTTCCATCTCCCGGCCGGTCGACGACTCCACGGTGGACAGGGTGGTGGCGTTGCCGTCGAGCGGTGTAGCGGTATACACCCGGCTGCCGTCCGGGGCCGCTATTGCCAGGCCGTGCCGATCCATCCGCTCACCCAGCAGGGTGACCAGTCCGGATGTGGTGTCGGCCAGCACCAGGTCGGGCACGGCAGCCCGGTCCGCGGTCAGTCGGGCGACCGGCTCGCGGCAGGCGGTCAACAGGGCGGCGCCGCCCAGTCCGGCGAGAATGTGGCGTCGGGTGGTCATATGGGGTCGACACCGCACGCCGGCTCCGGGTTCCGCCACCGGCTGGCCGGTTCGACGGACCGGCCGCCGCGGCGCCGACGGATGGAACCACCGACGCCCGCGCGGTGTCTACCCGGGTGACCAGGGAGGTGAAACCTGCACGGGGTCGACGAGCTGGACGAGCGCACGGCGATCGCCCGGGCCCGAAACGGTGAGGTGGACGGGTACGAGTACCTGCTCGCCCGGCACACCGCGACCGCACACCGCACCGCGGTTCTGCTTGGCGCCGGGGACGACGCCGAGGACGTGGTGCAGGAGGCGTTCGTCAAGGCCTTCCAACGGCTCGGGAACTACCGCGGCGAGTCCGGGTTCCGTGCCTGGCTGCTGGCGATCGTCGGCAATGAGACGCGCAACCTGCATCGGTCGCGGCGCCGCAGGGACGGGCTCGTGCTGCGCGCCGTGGTGGGGCTCAGGCCCGGCCCGGCGCCGGTGGACCCGTCGGATTCGGCCGAAGCGAGCGAACGGCGCCAGCATCTGGTGGCGGCGCTCCAGCGGCTCAACGAGCGGGAGCGCGACGTCCTGGTCTGCCGATACCTGCTCGACCTCAGCGAGTCGGAGACTGCCGCCACGCTCGACCTGTCGAAGGGGACCGTGAAGTCGCGCGCCTTCCGGGCCCTCGCGAAGCTGCGCGCCGTACTGGGCGTCGAACGTCCGGGAGCCGGGATCGCGAGGGAGGTGGCCGGTGGTTAACCCGACGGAGGGGTCGCTCGCCGCCGAGCTGCGCGAACTCGGCCGGCATCTGGACGTACCGGAAGCTCCCGACCTGCGGCCCGCGGTTCTCGACCGGCTCGCCGCACCCCACCAGACCGACCCTGCGCCGCGCCGTCGCTTCGCATTTCCGCGCCGGCCGCGCTGGCTGGTGGCGGTCGCGTCGGCCATCCTGGTCTGCGCGCTCGTGGCGGTGTCGCCGGCGCGGGCGGCGGTGGCGGACGCGGTGGACGGGCTACTGCGCTTCGCCGGCATCGAAATCCGCCCGGAGCGGGTCAACCCCGAGCTTCCCGCGCCGAGCCCCCTGCCGTCGGTGCGGCACGCGGGGCTGGACGAGGCCCGCCGGCTGGCGAACTTCCCGGTACGGGTGCCCGACCAGCTCGGCGAGCCAGAGCGGGTGAGCGTCGCCGATCCCGCGCCCGACGGCAGCCCGCGCGTCGTGTCGCTGTTCTACCGCGGTGGGGCCGTCCGGCTGGACGAGTTCGACGGGGCTCTGGAGCCGGCGTTCATGAAGCAGGCGCAGGGCGCCGAGTGGGTTGCCCTCGACGGCTATTCGGCGCTGTGGTTCCCGGCGCCGCATCCGGTGACCTACATCGACCGCACCGGGGCCGAGCGGGTGGAGACCGCTCGGCTCGCCGGGCCGACCCTGATCTGGACGGACGGTTCGGCGAGCTACCGGCTCGAAGGGGTGGCGACCCGCGAGGAGGCGCAGCGGATCGCCGAGTCCCTATCCCCCTGACAGACGGTCGCGCCGTCAGGCGCCGGCGACGGCCTTCAGATCGGCGGCGCGGTCGGTGTTCTCCCAGGTCAGGGCGGGCAGTTCCCGGCCGAAGTGGCCGTATGCCGCGGTCTGCCGGTAGATCGGCCGCAACAGGTCGAGGTCGCGGATGATCGCCGCCGGACGAAGGTCGAAGACCTCGCCGATAGCCTTCTCGATGCGCTCGACCGGGACGATCTCGGTGCCGAACGTCTCGACGAACAGGCTGACCGGGTGCGCCCGGCCGATGGCGTAGGCCACCTGCACCTCGCACCGCTCGGCCAGGCCCGCGGCAACGACGTTCTTGGCCACCCACCGCATGGCGTACGCCGCCGACCGGTCGACCTTGGACGGGTCCTTGCCGGAGAACGCGCCGCCGCCGTGCCGGGCGTATCCGCCGTACGTGTCGACGATGATCTTCCGGCCGGTCAGTCCGGCGTCGCCCATCGGGCCGCCGATCTCGAACCGCCCGGTCGGGTTGACCAGCAGCCGGTAACCCTCGGTCTCCAGGCCGAGGCCTTCGAGCTCGGGCGTGATGACGTGCTCCCGGACGTCCGGGGTGAGCAGCGACTCGAGCGAGATGTCCGACGCGTGCTGGCTGGATACGACGACGGTGTCCAGCCGTACCGGGCGAAACCCGTCGTACTCGATCGTGACCTGGGTCTTGCCGTCGGGCCGCAGGTAGGGAACCGTGCCGTCCTTGCGGACGCTGGCCAGGCGGCGGGCCAGCCGGTGGGCGAGCGCGATCGGCAGCGGCATCAGTTCGGGCGTCTCCGAGCAGGCGAAGCCGAACATCATCCCCTGGTCGCCCGCGCCCTGGGAGTCGAGGACGTGCTCCGAGCCGGTGCGCAGCTCCAGGGCGCTGTCGACCCCCTGCGCGATGTCCGGCGACTGGGCGCCGATCGACACGCTGACCCCGCAGGACGCGCCGTCGAATCCCTTCTTCGACGAGTCGTACCCGATCTCCAGAATCGTGTCCCGGACGATCCTCGGAATGTCGGCGTAGGCCTTGGTGGTCACCTCGCCCGCTACGTGTACCTGACCGGTCGTGATCAGGGTCTCGACCGCGACCCGGCTCCGCGGGTCGTCGGACAGCAGCTCGTCAAGGATGCCATCGCTGATCTGGTCAGCGATCTTGTCCGGGTGGCCCTCCGTGACCGACTCGGAAGTGAACAGGCGGCGCGCCACGGTGCTCCTCACGTTGCAGGTAATGTTCCGCGGCAGTCTAGCCAGCACCCCCGCGGATGCGAACCTCTTCCGGCCAGCTGCCCAGTCTTCAGGACGCGGCGGCTAACCGCGTTATTACCAGATCCCACACCGCGTCGGCGAGATCCTCCTTGGATTGTTCGCCCAAGTCGGTGGTCGAACCGTCGGCCCCGAGCACCGTGGCCGCGTTGGTGTCGGCCCCGAACACCCGGTCGGTGCCCACGACGTTGACCACGATCAGGTCGGCGTTCTTACGGACCAGTTTGGCACGCGCGTTGGGCAGTGCGTCGTGCGTCTCGGCGGCGAACGCGACCAGGATCTGACCCGGACGGCGTCGCTCGCCGATCTCCGCGGCGATGTCCGGGTTGGTGACCAGTTCGATCACCGGCGCCGGCTCGTCCGGCTGCTTCTTGATCTTCGTGGCCGACATCACGGCCGGCCGGAAGTCCGCGGGGGCCGCTGCCATGATCACCGCGTCGGCGTCGGCGGCCGCTGCCACCGTCGCCTTGCGCAACTCCTCCGTGGTCGACACGCGCACGACATCGACGCCGGCCGGCTCGGGCAACGTGACGTTCGCAGAGATGAGCGTGACCCGGGCCCCCCGGGCCGCCGCCGTCCGCGCGAAGCCGTACCCCTGCTTGCCTGACGATCGGTTGCCGAGGAACCGGACCGGGTCCAGCGGCTCGCGGGTGCCGCCCGCGGTGACCACGACGTGCCGGCCAGCCAGGTCGGAGACCGGTGCGCCGCGGACGAGGACCCGGCGCGCGAAGGCGAAGATCTCCGCCGGGTCGGGCAACCTTCCCTTGCCGGTGTCGACGCCGGTCAGCCGACCGACGGCCGGCTCGATGACCAGGACGCCGCGCCGACGCAGCGTGGCGACGTTGTCGACGGTTGCGGGATGCTCCCACATCTCGGTGTGCATGGCCGGGGCCAGCACGACCGGGCAGCGGGCGGTGAGCAACGTGTTGCTGAGCAGATCGTCGGCAAGCCCGTGCGCCGCCTTGGCGAGCAGATCGGCGGTGGCCGGCGCCACCACGACGAGGTCGGCTGCCTGGCCGAGCCGGACGTGCGGCACCTCATGGACCTCGGACCACACGTCGTCGGCGACGGGCTGGCCGGAGAGCGCGGCCCACGTCGGTGCGCCGACGAACCGCAGCGCGGATGCGGTCGGCACCACCCGTACCCGGTGGTCTGACTCGGTGAAGAGCCGAAGCAGCTCGCACGCCTTGTAGGCGGCGATGCCCCCGCCCACGCCGAGTACGACCCGAGCGGACATCGACGGCGGACCAGCCTTACGGCTGGTCGATCGGCTCGGCGGTCAGCAGCCCCGAGTTGATCTCGCGCATGGCGATCGACAGCGGCTTTTCCTGTGGGGTGGTCTCCACGAGCGGGCCGACGTACTCGAGCAGGCCCTCACCGAGCTGGCTGTAGTAGGCGTTGATCTGCCGCGCCCGCTTGGCGGCAAAGATGACGAGCGCGTACTTGGACGCGCTCCGCTCGAGCAGCTCGTCGATCGGCGGGTTTGTGATGCCTTCGGCGGTGGCGATGGATCCCACAGAGATAAACCTCTTGTCGTTCAGCCGCGGGAGCGCGGCTGGGCCGGGGTCAGAAAGGATGAGCCGAGCAATCCTACCAGCTCGTCCGCGGCGCGCTCGACGTAGTCGTTGACCACGGTGACGTCGAACTCGCTCTCGGCGGCCAGTTCCTCGTCCGCGTGGGCGAGCCGCCGCCGGATGGTCTCCTCGTCGTCGGTGCCGCGGCCGATCAGGCGCCGCTTCAGCTCGCCGACGCTGGGTGGGGCCAGGAACACGAACTGCGCGTCGGGCATGGCGGCGCGCACCTGCCGCGCCCCCTGCAGGTCGATCTTCAGCAGCACCGGCTGGCCTTCCCGCAGGTGCGCCTCGACCGGCCCGCGCGGGGTGCCGTACAGGTTGCCGGCGAACTCGGCCCACTCCAGCAGCTGCCCGCTGGCGGCCATCCGCTCGAACTCGGCGCGGTCGACGAAGTAGTAGTGGACCCCGTCCACCTCGTAGTCGCGCATCTTGCGGGTCGTCACCGAGACCGACAGCCAGACCCACGGCGAGCGCGCCCGGATCAGCTCGATCACGCTGTCCTTGCCGACCCCGGATGGGCCGGACAGGACGGTGAGCCGTGCTGCCGGGCGCGCGTCGTCATCCATGCCCACTGCTTGTTTCTACACGGTGCCGCGGATCAGTTTGCCGCGAACTCCCCAAGCAGTGCCTTGCGCTGCTGCTCGCCGAGGCCGCGAAGCCGGCGACTGTCAGCAATCTTGAGCTTTTCCATGATCTGCGTAGCGCGGATCTTGCCAATTCCCGGCATCGCCTGCAGGACGGCCGAGACCTTGAGCTTGCCGACGACATCGTCGTTCTCCGCCCGGTCGAGTACGGCGGCCAGGGTGGTCTTGCCCTGCTTGAGCTGCTCCTTCAGCTCAGCGCGGGCCTTGCGGATCTCCGCAGCCTTTTCCAGCGCGGCAGCGCGCTGCTCGGGGCTCAATGACGGGAGCGGCACCAGTTCTCCTCGGGTCCGTGTCGCGGCGCGGTCACGCACCGCATCGCTTCAGTGGAACATGTTGGGTCTGCGAACCAATGGGGCAAGTGGTTCCAGCGCGGGGAAAAGTAACGCTCGGCCAGGTTTCGCGCAACGGCGACGCGCATAGATCACGCATCCGTGACGCGTCGCTCACCTGGACTCGCTGGTCAGCACCGCCCGGCAGTCGGCGAGCACCCGCTCGGCCGCCGCTCGCAGGCCGGCCGCCGTCGGCCCCTCGGCCAGCACCTGGCGGGAGTACGCCGGCAGCACCGCCGACAGGTCGCTCCCGAAGACCGTACGCAGATCGGACGCCTTCGCGCCCTGCGCCCCGAGCCCGGGGGCGAGCAACGGGCCGTGCAGGCGGGTGAAGTCGTGCCCCGTGTCGCCGACCGTCGCACCGACCACGAGTCCGATGCTTCCGAGCGGCTCCGCACCCGTGTTGACCTGGGAAATCTCGTCAATCACGGTCTGCGCCACGGTGCGGCCGTCCGACGTGCGGGCCCGCTGCACGGGCACCCCCTCGGGGTTGGAGGTCAGGGCGAGCACGAAGACCCCGCCGCCGTGGGCCGCCGCCTGCTCGAACATGGGCGCCAGTGCTCCGACGCCGAGATACGGGCTCGCGGTGATCGCGTCCACATACAGCGGACTGGATGGGTCGAGGTACGCCGACGCGTACGCCGCGACGGTCGAGCCGATGTCACCGCGCTTGACGTCGAGGAGGACGAGGGCGCCCGCGTCTCGCAACTGTCGGATAGTTGACTCAAGCACGACCAGACCCCGCGAGCCGAACCGCTCGTAGAAGGCCGACTGCGGTTTGACGACGGCCACGGTTTCGCCGAGCGCGTCCACCACCGCCTGACTGAACCGCGCGATGCCGTCGACGTCGTCAGCCAGGCTCCACCGCTCGAGCAAGCCCGGGTGCGGATCGATACCGACGCAGAGCGGCCCGCGCTCCGCCATCGCCCGGTGCAGCCGCGCCCCGAAAGACTCCATCGCCTGTCCTCCCCATTGCTCAGCCGGCCGCGGCCGCTGCACACATCCCGGCGACGATCCGCTTGACGTCTTCTTCCCCGGCGACGTACGGCGGCATCGCATAGACCAGGTCACGGAACGGCCGCAACCAGACCCCTTCGTCCACCGCCGCCGCGGTCGCCGCCGGAATGTCCACCTCGTGGTCGAGCTGCACCACCCCGATCGCGCCGAGCACGCGTACGTCGGCCACTCCCGGCCGGTCGCTCAGCTGCGCCAGGCCGGTGCGCAGCCCCTCCCGCACCCGAGCCACGTCAGCCGGCCAGCGCCCCTCGGCCAGCAGCGCGAGCGACGCGTTGGCGACGGCGCAGGCGAGCGGGTTGGCCATGAAGGTCGGGCCGTGCGCGAGCCCGCCACCGGCCGAGATGACCCGGGCCACGTCCGGGGTGCAGAGTGCCGCCGCCAGGCTCAGGTAACCGCCGGTCAGCGCCTTGCCGACACACAGCACATCCGGGGCGACGCCGGCATGCTCGGCAGCGAACATCGCACCGGTACGACCGAAGCCCGTGGCGATCTCGTCGAAGATCAGCAGGACGCCGTGCGCCCGGGTCACCTCGCGCAGCACCCGCAGGTACCGCGGATTGTGGAAGCGCATCCCGCCGGCGCCCTGCACGACGGGCTCGACGATGACGGCCGCGAGTTCGTCCGCGTGCCGCTCGATGGTGTCGGCCAGCGCCGCCTCGTACGCCGGGTCGATCGGCGCGTCGAAGCCGGCCGGCGGCGCGTCGGCGAACACCTGCCGGGGCAGCACGTCGCCCCAGAGATGGTGCATGCCGCCCGTCGGGTCGCACACGCTCATCGGGTGGAAGGTGTCGCCGTGGTAGCCGCCCCGCCAGGTGGCGAGCCGGCGCCGCTGTGGCTGGCGACGGGCCCGCTGGTACTGCAGGCACATCTTGATGGCCACTTCCACGCTCACCGATCCGGAGTCGCAGAAGAAGACGTGCTCGAGACCGGGTGGCGCGAGGTCGACGAGCGTCCGGGCCAGGCGTACCGCCGGCTCGTGGGTGAGGCCGCCGAACATCACGTGGCTCATCCGGCCGAGCTGATCGGTCACCGCCGCGTCCAGAGCCGGATGCCGGTAGCCGTGGATGGCAGCCCACCACGACGACATCCCGTCCACCAGTTCCCGGCCGTCGGCCAGACGCAGGTGCACCCCCTCGGCGCCGGCCACGACGTCCGGCGGTGTCGCGGCGGGCAGCGGCGCGTACGGGTGCCAGACGTGAGCCCGGTCGGCAGCGCGGATCTCCTCGGGGGTCACCCGCTCCCCTTTCTCGCCGATCTAGGGCGAATGGCTGTTAGTGGATCTCCAATCACAGCATTTCGCCCTAGATCGGCGGGGAGGTGGCCGGTGACGGCGGTTCTCCCGATCGCTCGTACAAGGGCGGGGCCGTGGTAGATGAACCCGGTGTAGAGCTGCACGAGGCTGGCGCCGGCGTCGAACATCCGGGCGGCGTCGTCGGGTTCGAGGATGCCGCCCACTCCGACGATCGGGAGGCGCCCGCCGGTCTCCCGGTGGACGAAGGCGACGACCTCGCGAGCCCGGGCCCCCAGCGGGCGCCCGGACAGGCCACCGGCCTCGGCGCTGCGTGCCTGGTCGGCCGCGGCGAGTCCGTCCCGGCTCAGCGTCGTGTTGGTGGCGATGACGCCGGCCGCGCCACGAGCCACGCAGACGTCGAGCACCTCGGCGATCGCCGCCTCGGTCAGGTCGGGTGCGATCTTCACCAGGATCGGCTTGGCCCCGACCAGGGCCGACAGCAGGGCGTCGAGGTGCCCACGGTCCTGCAACGCGCGCAGCCCCGGGGTGTTGGGCGAGGAGACATTCACCGCGAAGTAGTCGCCATGGTCACACAGGGCACGGTACGAAGCGAGGTAGTCCTCTACCGCCCGGTCCAGCGGCGTCACCTTGGACTTGCCGAGTGAGATGCCCAGCGGCACCCCGAGCGGCCGGGGCAGGGCCGCCAGCCGGTCGGCCAGCGCCCGCGCCCCGGCATTGTTGAAGCCCATCCGATTGATGACGGCCTCGCTCGCGGACAGCCGGAAGAGCCGGGGCCGCGGGTTGCCGGGTTGCGGGTGCGCGGTGACGGTACCCACCTCGACGAACCCGAAGCCGAGCGCTGACCAGGCCGGCAGCGCGACCCCGTCCTTGTCCATCCCGGCGGCGAGCCCGACCGGGTTCGGAAACTCGACGCCGAAGACGGTACGAGGTGCCGCGACCGCGTACCGGCGCCCCAGCGCGGCGAGTGCGGCCGGACGGTCGGCGAGCCGGGCCAGCTGGCGCAGCGTCCACTCGTGGGCCGCCTCGGCGTCTCCCCCGCCGATCCGGAACAGCCCGGGCCGCACCACCCGTTCGAAGATCACCGCGCCCACCCCAGGGCGTCGACCCCGTTGATCATGAAGATATTGCCACGACACGCCGAGGCGCCGGGCAATAACTTCATGATCACCGCCGTGAGGTAGGCGGTCATGAAGCGGCTCGCAGGGCGGCGTGCAGGTCCTGCAGCGGGCGTACGGACATGTCGCCCCGGATCAGCGCCTCAATGCCCATGACCGCCGCCGCGGCTCCCGGCACGGTCGTGATGCACGGGATGTCGGCGGTGACCGCGGCACTGCGGATCTCGTACCCGTCCGAGCGCGCGCCCCCCGAGCCCTGTGGCGTGTTGATGACCAGCGCCACCTGGCCGCCGAGGATCAGCGAGACGGCGTCCGGCCCGTCACCGGCCTCCTCGTAGTGCTTGCGGATCAACTCGCACGCGATGCCGTGCCGCCGCAGTACCTCACCCGTCCCGGTAGTGGCGACGATCTCGAATCCGAGATCCGCCAGCCGCTTCACCGGAAAGATCATCGCCCGCTTGTCCCGGTTGGCCACCGAGACGAAGATCCGACCACTGGTCGGCAGCATGCCGTACGCGGCCGCCTGCGACTTGGCGTACGCGTTGCCGAAGGCGGGGTCGATGCCCATTACCTCGCCGGTCGACTTCATCTCGGGGCCGAGCAGCACGTCGATCCCCTTGCCGGCCGGCGTGCGGAACCGCTTGAACGGCAGCACCGCCTCCTTGATCGCGATCGGCGCGCGGTCCGGCAGCGTTCCGCCGTCGCCGACCGGGGGCAGCATGCCCTCGCCGCGCAGGTCGGCGACCGTGGCACCGAGCATGATCCGGGCGGCCGCCTTCGCCAGCGGCACCGCGGTCGCCTTGGAGACGAACGGCACGGTCCGCGAGGCGCGCGGATTGGCCTCGAGTACGTAAAGCGCGTCGTCCTTCAGCGCGTACTGCACGTTGAGCAGCCCGCGTACGCCCACCTCGCGGGCGATCGCCTCGGTGTAGCGGCGCACCTGGGCCAGATGCGACCCGGCGAGGGTGATCGGGGGCAGCGCGCACGCCGAGTCGCCGGAGTGGATGCCGGCCTCCTCGATGTGCTCCATCACCCCGCCCAGGTACACCTCGCCGGTGGCGTCGCACAGCGCGTCGACGTCGATCTCGATGGCGTCGTCGAGGAACCGGTCGACCAGCACCGGATGGTCCGGCGAGATGTCGGTGGCCCGGCCGATGTAGTCGCGCAGGGTCGCATCGTCGTACACGATCTCCATGCCGCGGCCGCCGAGGACGTACGACGGGCGCACGAGCACCGGATAGCCGATCTCGTCGGCGATCGCCTTGGCTTCCTCGTACGACGTGGCCGAGCCGTGCGCCGGCGCCCGCAGGCCGGCACGGGCCAGCAGCGCACCGAAGGCGCCGCGGTCCTCGGCGAGGTGGATCGACTCCGGTGACGTGCCGACGATCGGCACGCCGGCGTCCTTGAGCCGCTGCGCCAGCTTGAGCGGGGTCTGCCCGCCGAGCTGCACGATCGCCCCGACCACGCCCGGTCCCCCGGCCGCCTTGCCGGACGAGTCCTCGGCGTGCCACACCTCGAGGACGTCTTCGAACGTCAGCGGCTCGAAGTAGAGCCGGTCGGCGGTGTCGTAGTCGGTGGAGACGGTCTCCGGGTTGCAGTTGACCATCACCGTCTCGAAGCCGGCGCCGTCGGCGCCGGAATCGGATGCAACGGCGGAGCCGACCGCGGCGCTGCTTCGCAACGCCTGAACGGCGTGCACACACGAGTAGTCGAACTCGATACCCTGGCCGATCCGGTTCGGCCCGGAGCCGAGGATCAGCACCTTGGCCCGGTCGGACGGGCGGACCTCGGTCTCCTCGTCGTACGAGGAGTAGTGGTACGGCGTGGACGCGGCGAACTCGGCCGCGCAGGTGTCGACGGTCTTGTAGACCGGGCGCAGGCCCAGCCGGTGCCGCAGTCGCCGTACGCCATCCTCGGCCGCCAGTTCCGGGCGCAGCGCGGCCACCTGGCGGTCGGACAGGCCGGCGCGCTTGGCCCGGCGCAGCAGTTCGGCGTCGAGGACCGGGGCAGCCACGATCTCGGCCCGCAGGTCGACCAGACCGGCGATCTGGTCGACGAACCATGGATCCATACCGGATGCCGCGACCACCTCGGCCACCGACGCGCCCAGGCGCAGCGCCCGCTCGACGGTGTAGAGCCGGCCGTCGTGCGGCACCCGCAGGGCGTCCAGCGTGGACTGCAGCGTGGCGCCGGGCGGGTCCGGCCGGGTCCAGAACCCCGCGGCGGCGGTCTCCATCGACCGCATCGCCTTGTTGAGCGCCTCGGTGAAGTTGCGGCCCAGGCTCATCGCCTCGCCCACCGACTTCATCGTGGTGGTGAGCACCGGATCGGCGCCCGGAAACTTCTCGAACGCGAACCGGGGGACCTTGACGACCACGTAGTCCAGGGCCGGCTCGAAGGCCGCCGGCGTCTTCAGCGTGATGTCGTTGGGAATCTCGTCGAGCGTGTACCCGATGGCCAGCTTCGCCGCGATCTTGGCGATCGGGAAGCCGGTCGCCTTCGACGCCAGCGCCGACGAGCGGGACACCCGCGGGTTCATCTCGATGACCACGATGCGGCCGTCCCGCGGGTTGACCGCGAACTGGATGTTGCAGCCGCCGGTGTCCACCCCGACCTCGCGCAGCACGGCGATGCCGAGGTCGCGCAGCCGCTGGTACTCCCGGTCGGTCAGCGTCATGGCGGGCGCCACCGTGACGCTGTCGCCGGTGTGCACGCCCATCGGGTCGACGTTTTCGATCGAGCAGACGACCACCACGTTGTCATGCCGGTCGCGCATCAGTTCGAGCTCGTACTCCTTCCAGCCGAGCACGCTCTCCTCGATGAGCACCTCGTGCACCGGGCTGGCCGCCAGTCCCGTGCCGGCGATCCGGTCCAGGTCGCCCTGAGTGTGCGCCATGCCGGAGCCCAGACCGCCCATGGTGAACGACGGCCGGATGACCACCGGCAGTCCCAGTTGCGCCGCCGTGTCCCGGACCTCGTCCATCGAGTGGCAGACCCGCGAGCGCGGCACCAGCGAGGCCGGATCGGCGAACCCGGCCCGCGCGCCCGCCTTCGCGACGATGTCCTTGAACAGTTGCCGGTCCTCCCCGCGGCGGATCGCGTCGATGTCGGCGCCGATCAACTCCACCCCGTACTTGTCGAGCACGCCGGCCTCGTGCAGCGCGACCGCGGTGTTTAGCGCGGTCTGCCCGCCGAGCGTGGGCAGCAGGGCGTCCGGCCGCTCCTTGGCGATCACCAGTTCGACGAACTCCGGCGTGATCGGCTCGACGTACGTTGCGTCGGCGAACTCGGGATCGGTCATGATCGTGGCCGGGTTCGAGTTGACCAGGCTGACCCGGATGCCCTCGCTGCGCAGCACCCGACACGCCTGAGTGCCGGAATAGTCGAACTCGCACGCCTGGCCGATCACGATCGGCCCCGAGCCGATCACCAGGACGTGTTTCAGGTCGGTCCGCCTAGGCATGGGCGCCCCCTCTCGGCATGGCTGGCCCCTGCCGCCCGGAAACCCCGTCGATGAGCTCCGCGAACCGGTCGAAGAGGTAGTCCGCGTCGTGCGGTCCGGCCGCCGCCTCCGGGTGGTACTGCACCGTGAAGGCCGGCACGTCCTTCGCCCGCAGACCCTCCACCACGTCGTCGTTGAGGCAGACGTGGCTGACCTCGACGCCGCCGAAGTCGGTGTCGATGACCCGGTTGAGCGGCGCGTCAACCGCGAACCCGTGATTGTGGCTGGTCACCTCGACCCGCCCGGTCGAGCGGTCGAGCACCGGCTGGTTGATGCCGCGGTGGCCGTACCCGAGCTTGTACGTGCGCAAGCCCAGCGCGCGGCCGAGGATCTGGCTGCCGAAGCAGATGCCGAAGAGCGGCACCTGCTGCCGCATCACCTCGCGGGCCAGCGCCACCGGGTGGTCGGCGGTGGCCGGATCGCCGGGGCCGGGCGAGAAGAACACCGCGTCGGCACCGGTGGCCCGGACGTCCTCCATGGTGGCCGAGGCCGGCAGGACGTGGGTGGTCACCCCGCGCGCGGCCAGCCGCCGCGGCACGTTGCGCTTGATGCCCAGGTCGACGGCCGCCACCGTGAACCGGTGCGGGCCCTCGGCCGGCACCGTGTACGGCTCCCGGGTGGTGACCTGCGCGGACAGGTCAGCGCCCACCATCGGTGGCGACTGGCGCACCCGCTCGAGCAGCGCCCGCGGGTCGTTGTCCAGGCTGGACACCCCGGCCCGCATCGCTCCCCGGTCGCGCAGGTGCCGCGTCAGTGCCCGGGTGTCCACCCCGCAGATGCCGACCACGCCCTCGCGGGCGAGCCGGTCCTCCAGCCCGCCGGTGGCCCGCCAGTTCGACCCGATCCGGGCCGGATCTCGTACGACGTACCCGGCCACCCAGATCCGGCCCGACTCGTCGTCTTCGTCGTTGACGCCGGTGTTGCCGATGTGCGGCGCGGTCTGCACCACGATCTGCCGGTGGTAGGACGGGTCGGTCAGCGTCTCCTGGTAGCCGGTCATGCCGGTGGCGAAAACGGCCTCGCCGAACGTTTCGCCCACGCTGCCGTAGGCCTCGCCGCGGAACACCCGGCCGTCCTCGAGGACGAGGATCGCCGGCCGCCGCGGGCCCAGGCCGGTCACCGCAGCGCCTTCCCGTCCAGCACCGTGGGCTCGCCGCGCAGGAACGTCGCCACCACCCGGCCGGGCAGCACCATTCCGGCGTACGGGGTGTTCCGGCTGCGGCTGGCCAGATCGCTCGGGTCGATCGTGCGCCGAACGGCCGGGTCGACCAGCGTCAGGTTGGCCGGTACGCCGGGAGCGGGATCCTGCCCGTGGCCGGCGAGTCCGGCGATCCGGGCCGGCGTCCGGGACATTCGCTCGGCGATCAGGTCCCACCGTTCGCCGACGACGTCCAGAACCACGGCGAGGGCGGTCTCCAGGCCGAGCATCCCGGGCCGGGCGTACGCCCACTCGCACTCCTTGTCTTCCACCGCGTGCGGCGCGTGGTCGGTGGCCACGACGTCGATGACCCCCTCGACCAGGGCGTCCCGCAGGGCGGTCGCGTCGGCAGCGGTGCGCAGCGGCGGGTTGACCTTGAACACCGGGTCGTAGCTCGCCGCCCGGTCGTCGGTGAGCAGCAGGTGGTGCGGCGTGACCTCGGCGGTGACCCGGACACCGCGGGCCTTGGCGTGGCGCAGCACCTCCACGCTGCCGGCGGTGGAGACGTGGCAGACGTGCAGCCGGCTGCCCACGTGTTCGGCGAGCAGGACGTCCAGGGCGATGATCGCCTCCTCGGCCACCGCGGGCCAGCCGGTCAGTCCCAACCGGGTGCTGACCTCCCCCTCGTGCATCTGCGCGCCCTCGGTCAGCCGGGGCTCCTCGGCGTGCTGGGCGATCACGCCGTCGAACGCCTTGACGTACTCCAAAGCGCGGCGCATCAGCCGGGCGTCGGACACGCAGTGGCCGTCGTCGGAGAAGATCCGCACCCGCGCGGCCGATCCCGCCATGGCTCCCAGTTCGGCCAGCCGCTCGCCACCCAGACCCACGGTGACGGCGCCGATCGGCTGCACGTCGACCAGCCCGGCCTCGCGGCCGAGCCGCCAGACCTGCTCGACCACGCCCGCGGTGTCGGCCACGGGTGACGTGTTGGCCATCGCGCACACGGCCGTGTAACCGCCGAGCGCGGCGGCCCGGGAGCCGGACTCGACCGTCTCGGCGTCCTCCCGGCCGGGTTCGCGCAGGTGGGTATGCAGGTCGACCAGGCCGGGAAGCGCGACCAGGCCGGCCGCGTCGACGGTGGTCGCGCCGGCCGTGGCCAACCCGCGGCCGACCTCCGCGACGACGCCGTCGCGGATCAGCAGGTCGGTCGGGTCGCCGCCGAGCAGGCTGGCGCCCTTGATCAGGTACGTGGTCATGGCTACTTCCCCCCGAGGAGCAGGTAGAGAACGGCCATCCGCACGGCGACTCCGTTGGCGACCTGTTCGACGATCGTTGACCGGGGCGAGTCGGCCACATCCGGCGTGATCTCCATGCCCCGGTTCATCGGGCCGGGATGCATGACGATCGCGTGCTCCGGTAGCCGGCGCATCCGCGGGCCGTCGAGGCCGTACCGGCGGGCATACTCGCGGGTCGAGGGGAAGTACGAGTCGGTCATCCGCTCGCGCTGGACGCGCAGCATCATCACCACGTCGGCGGTCGGCAGCACCGCGTCCAGGTCGTAGGACACCTGGGTGCCGGGCGCGAGCGCCGCGCCGATGTCCACCGGGATGAGGGTGGGTGGCCCGACCAGAGTCACCTTGGCGCCGAGGGTGGACAGCAGCAGGACGTTCGACCGGGCCACCCGGCTGTGCAGGACGTCCCCGACCACGGCCACGTGCAGCCCCGCCAGGCGCCCGAGCCGGGAGCGCATCGTGTACGCGTCGAGCAGCGCCTGGGTCGGGTGCTCGTGGGTGCCGTCCCCGGCGTTGACCACGCTGCCCTGCACCCAGTTGGCGAGCCGGTACGGCGCCCCGGAGGCGGGATGGCGGATCACCACCGCGTCGGCCCCCATCGCCTGGAGGGTCAGCGCGGTGTCCTTCAGGCTCTCGCCCTTGGCGACGCTGGATCCCTTGGCCGAAAAGTTGATCACGTCGGCGGACAGGCGCTTCGCCGCGGCCTCGAACGAGATGCGGGTGCGGGTGGAGTCCTCGTAGAACAGGTTCACCACGGTGCGGCCGCGCAGCGCCGGCAGTTTCTTCACCTCGCGCCCGGACACGCTGGCCATCTCTGCGGCGGTGTCGAGGATCAGCGTCGCGGTGTCGGCGTCCAGGTCGGCCCCGGAGAGCAGATGCCGGATCACAGAGCCCACCTTTCGTTCGCGACTGCGCCGGCCTTCGCTCGCGACTGCGGGGCTCGCTGCGCTCGCTCCTCGCGCTCACAACTGGGGCTCCGCTTCGCTGCACTCCTCGCGCTCACCGAGCCCACCTTTCGTTCGCGACTGCGGGGCTCCGCTTCGCTGCACTCCTCGCGCTCACCGGCTCGCCCCCAGAAGTCGGACCCCGTCGACGCCGTCGGTCTCCACGAGCATGACCTTCACGCTCTCGGCGAGCGCGGTGGGGATGTTCTTGCCGACGTAGTCGGCGCGGATCGGCAGTTGCCGGTGGCCCCGGTCGACCAGCACGGCCAGCTGCACCGAACTGGGCCGGCCGAGGTCGTTCAGCGCGTCGAGCGCGGCCCGGACGGTGCGCCCGGAGAAGAGCACGTCGTCGACGAGGATCACCCGCCGGCCGTCGATGCCGCCGGGCGGAACCTCGGTCGGTCCGATCGCCCGGGTGGCCTGGCGGCGCAGATCGTCGCGGTAGAGGGTGACGTCGAGCACACCGACCGGGACGTCCACCCCCTCGAAGGCCCGGATCCGGGACGCCAGTCGGCGGGCCAGCGGTACTCCGCGGGTCGGAATGCCGAGCAAGACGGCGTCGCGGGCGCCGTCGGTCTTCTCCAGCACCTGGTGCGCGATGCGGTCGACGACGCGGTGCAGGTCGGCGTCGGTGAGGATCGTTTTCCCGACCGGCGGCTGGGCCGACGACGGCGACTGGGCCGGCGGTGTCGCCGCGCGGGTGGCGGCCGGGACAACCGGGGATCGGGCGGCCTTCGGGTAGGCCACGGCGGACCTCCTTCCCCGCCTCACGGGACGGGTCGTTAAAGGATGTCGGATCGGCCGACCGTCGCCGGTCAGGCCGCGGGTTACCCGCAACGTTAGCAGCGCCTTCGCCTCAGGCCGGCACGAGCCGCCGGCGGCGCGCCGGGCGACCCGCCAACTCCTCGCCCCCACTTGACCGCGCCGGTCAATCCCCGTACCGTCACGCTGCGTAGTGATCGCCGGGGAGACCCCCCCAAGCCGGCAACCGGGAGTGTCCGTATGCCCTCTGAATACGCAAAGTCGCTGGGAGCCCGCCTGCGCTCGATCCGCCAGCAGCAGGGACTGTCCCTGCAGGGGGTCGAGGAGAAGTCGAACGGACGGTGGAAGGCTGTCGTCGTCGGCTCGTACGAGCGGGGCGACCGCGCGGTGACCGTCTCCCGGCTCGCCGAGCTGGCCGATTTCTACCGCGTTCCCGTGGCGGAGCTGCTACCGGACAGCAGCGGGACCCGGAACGAACCGACCAACAAGATCGTCCTCGACCTCGAGCGGCTGTACGACGGGGGCTCCGACGACCTCGCGTACGTCGCCCGCTACGCCCGGGCGATCCAGCAGCAGCGCGGAGACTACAACGGCCGGGTGCTGTCCATCCGGGCCGATGATCTGCGGGCGCTCGCGATCGTCTACGACGCCTCGCCCTCGGGGCTGATCGAACGGCTCACCGAGCACGGCGTCCTGGTCGCCGACCCCCGAGCATTCTTCGCCTCCTGACCCGAATCTGACCGAGAGGCCCGCGCCGGATGGCGCGGGCCCCTCGTTGTGCGGCGACGGCGGTCAGCGGGTCGCGAACTCGGCGATCCGACCCAGGAGCCCGTTGAGGAAGCGGGGTGAATCATCCGTGGACATCTGCCGGGCCAGCTCGACCGCCTCCGTGATGGCCACCGGATCGTCGATCTCGTCGACGTAGAGCAGCTCGTAGACGGCGATCCGGGCCAGGTTGCGGTCGACCACCGGCATCCGGTCGATCGTCCAGCCCTCCGCGTAGCTGGCGATGAGCTCGTCGATGCGGTCCTGGTGGGCCGCGACGCCGCGCACCAGGCTCTCGGTGTACGGCATGTGCGGCGGCAGGGGCCGCTCGAGCCGCGCCACATAGCCGGTGAGCACCTGCTCCGGCGGCAGGCGGCGCAGGTCGGCCTCGAAGAGCACGTCGAGCGCCCGCTTGCGCGCCTTACGGCGCGCGGGCATCTGCGCCTTGGGCCCTTCGGCCATCAGGCCCGGCCGAGGTAGCGGCCGTCGCGGGTGTCGACCTTGATCTTCTCCCCGGTGGTGACGAAGAGCGGCACCGAGACGGTTGCGCCGGTCTCCACCGTCGCCGGCTTGGTGCCGCCGGTCGACCGGTCCCCCTGCAGGCCGGGCTCGGTGTACGTCACCTCGAGCACGACGCTTGTCGGCAGTTCGATGTACAGCGGCACCCCCTCGTGGGTCGCCACGACGACCTCCGCCTCGGGGAGCAGGAAGTTGGCGGCCTCGCCGACCGTCGAGCCCGACACCGGGATCTGGTCGTAGGTGTCCAGGTCCATGAAGAAGTGGTCGTCGCCGTCGGCGTAGAGGTACTGCATGGACCGCTTGTCGACGGTCGCGGTGTCGACCTTGGTGCCCGCGTTGAAGGTCTTGTCAACGACCTTGCCGGACAGCACGTTCTTGAGGGTGGTACGGACAAACGCCCCACCCTTGCCCGGCTTGACGTGCTGGAACTCGACGACGGACCAGAGTTCGCCGTCGAGGTTGAGGACCAGGCCGTTCTTCAGGTCGTTGGTGGTTGCCATTTCCTGCCTTTAGTTGTCGAATTGAGCGAGTCGTGCCGCGGACAGACCCGGCAAGTCTACTGGCCTACGCTCACCGCTGTTCGGTGACGGTGCGGCCGTCACGTACGTCTGGATCAGCCTGGCGCTACTACTCGGCCGGCGGGTCAGCGCGACGCAGCCGGGCGATGTGTTCCAGGGCGAGCCGGTAGCCGTCGATGCCCAGCCCGCAGATGACACCGGTCGCGACCGCGGATACGACCGAGTGGTGCCGGAACGGCTCGCGGGCATGGATGTTGGAGATGTGCACCTCGACCAGCGGCGCGCGTAGGAGCGCACAGGCGTCGCGCAGGGCGTACGAGTAATGTGACCACGCCCCGGGGTTGAGCACGACGGGGGCCCGTTCGTCCGCGGCCGCGTGCAGCCAGCCCAGCATCTCGTGCTCCGCGTCGGTCTGGCGCACCTCGACGTCGAGCCCGAGCCGGGAGCCGGCATCGGTGCACAGCTCGACCAGCCCGGCGTACGACGTCTGTCCGTAGATATCGACCTGGCGGGTGCCCAGCCGGCCGAGGTTGGGACCGTTGAACACGTACGCCCTCATCCGGCCACCTCCTCGTACGCGCCCCGCAGCAGGCGCTCGTCGGGCGCTTCGAGCAGCCCGGGCCGGGCCAGCCCGTCCAGGACGACGAAGCGCAGGCGATCGCCCCGCGCCTTCTTGTCCACCTGCATGACCGCGCGCAGCGCCGGCCCTGCGTCGGCCCGGTACCGGGTCGGCAGGCCGAGCCGG
>DASVMV010000311.1:0-3205 GCA_036384155.1 Micromonosporaceae bacterium | reverse complement strand
TGCCCGACCAGCACCGCCCGCCGCGGCAGCGCCGCGGCCACCTGGACCACGTCGTGGGTGTACGCCCGCAGCGTGGCGCGCCGGGCGGCGCCGCTGCCGCCGTGCCCACGCAGGCTCATCGCGTACGCCGGGAACCCCCGTTCCGCCGTGTGCCCGAGCCAGTGCTCGGCGAACACCGAGGCGCCATCCCCGAACCCCGGGACGAACAGGACCGGAGGCAGGTGCTCGGTCACCTCGGGCAGGGCACTCCGCACCTCCCGGGCGACCGGCGCAACCGGCCGCGCCCACTCCCGGAAGCGCATGATCCGCACCTGCCCACTCATGCCGCCGCCCTAGCGGGCGCCGCGAGCCGGCGGTCGAACTCGCGCACCGTCCGCTCGACGGCCCGGAGGTAGTCGATGTGGCCGACCTCGAACCAGTGCCGGGTCGAATCCTTCACCTTGGCCCGGTTCCACCGGCGGCCCGCCTGGGCTGCCACCCGACGCTGAAACTCAGCGGCGGCGTCCGGCGCGGCGCGGTGCAGCAGCAGCCACCGCGCGACGGCGACGCTCTGCCAGTGCATCATCCCGAACATCCCGGAGTCGGGTTGGAAGAGACCGACGACGGCGAGCGTGGGATAGCCCGGGGGGAACACATTCAGGTGCAGCTTCGGCCGGCCGTCCCGATCGATACCGAGGATCTCGGGAGCGAGGAACTCGAAGTGCGGGAGGTAACCGGTGGCCAGCACCACGAGGTCGGGCTGGATCTCGGCACCGTTGACCAGTTCCACCGAGTGCCGCCCGAACCGGGCCACGTCGGGCACCGGCGTGATCGCACCGTGTCCCACGTAGTAGACCAGTTGGCTGTTGGCGATCGGGTGCGTCTCGTACACCTTGTGGTCCGGCTTGGGCAGCCCGTACCGGGTGAGGTCGCCGACCGTCAGCCGCAGCAGCCGGTGGTAGATCCACTGGCGCAGCCAGAGCGGCAGCCGCAGCGCCAGTGCGGCGTCGTTGACCTGGTCGGCTGGACGGCCCAGGACGTACTTCGGCGCGTACCAGTAGCCGCGCCGGGTCGAGTGCCAGCACGTCGCCGCCTGCTGGGCCGCCTCGACCGCGATGTCGCAGCCGGTATTGCCGGCGCCGACGACCAGCACCCGCACGCCGCGCAGTTGGGCGGCATCCTTGTACGCCGACGCGTGGATCACCGTGCCGCGGAAGTCGTCGAGCCCCTCGTACACCGGCAGCTTCGGCGCCCAGTTGTGCCCGTTGGCCACCACGACCGCGGCGTACCGGCGGGTGCGCTCCGGACCGTAACCGCCGGTGCTGCGGGTCGTGACGTCCCACCGGTCACCGTCGGCCGGCTCGACACGCACCACCTCCGTGCCGAACCAGATGTCCGACAGCAGACTGAAATGCGCGGCGTACCGCTCGAGGTAGGACCGGACCTGGCTGTGGTGCGGGTAGTCCGGCCACGCGTCCGGCATCGGGAAGTCCGGGTACTGGGTGAACGGCTTGGACGAGATCAGGTGAGCGCTGGCATAGACCGGGCTGCGGTCGTGGCGCCAGTTCCAGGCGCCGCCGACACCGGTGTCCCGCTCGAAGCAGTCGACCGGGAAGCCGTGCTCCTTGAGGTTCTTGATGGCGGTCAGGCCGCTGGCTCCGGCCCCGATGACGCACACGGCGTCGGTCCGGTCGTCGACCGGGCGCCCGCCCGGCCGGACGTTCGCACCGCCGTCGGCGCTGCCATGGTCGAGGGGCGTGGACACGGCGGTAACTCCTTCTGTGGGGCGGCGAAATCCTCCCGGCTGGCCGCCCCGTTGTCCACCCCCGGCGCCGGCGCCACCGGTCACCGGGTCGGGGATGGCGGCTCGGCGGTCGGCAGGAGCAGGTCGGCCAGCACCGGGAAGTGGTCGCTGGC
This sequence comes from Micromonosporaceae bacterium, assembly GCA_036384155.1. Taxonomy (GTDB): domain Bacteria; phylum Actinomycetota; class Actinomycetes; order Mycobacteriales; family Micromonosporaceae; genus DASVMV01. The sequence goes on along the minus strand of DASVMV010000311.1, from coordinate 1,309 downwards.
CCGCTGTGCCGGTGGAGTGTCGATCACCGCACAGCCGACGACCGTGATCCGCGGGTCGACGAAGATGGCATCGATCCGGCGCCGCGGCGCGGCGCAGGGATAGGTGGGGCGGTCGCCGCACCCGGCCGCCTCCGCCGCATCGGTGAGCCCGTCGGCCACAGTGCGCCAGGCGGTGCCCGCGGGTGGTTCGTTGAGGTCGGCGCCGACGATGACCGGGTGGTCGGACTCGCCTAGCGCCGCCTTGAACAGGGCGGCCTGACGGGGCCGTTCGGCCGGGTCGGTGGACAGGTGGGAGCCGGCGACGACGAACCGGCCGGCACCGGCCGCCGGTCCGACGGAGCATTCGGCGAACGCCGCGCCCCGCAGGTGCCGTCCGGGGGTCAGCGGGTACCGGCGGCACCAGGTGGCGTGCACCCTGACCCGCAGGCTGGTCAACAGCAGGTTGCCGAGCGACGGCTGGCCGCCCGCCGCCACCAGCATCCCCATCGAGTCGGCGAGTGCGGCGCACCGGTGTCGCCAGCGGAACCGACGCGGCGCCTCCTGGACGACGACCACGTCCGGCTCGGTCGCCCGTACGACCGCGGCCAGGGCCGCCTGGTCATCCCGCTGCGAATGGACGTTGTACGACAGCACGCGCAGCCGGGTGTCGCCCACCGCTACCGCCGGCGGGCCAGGTCGGCGGCGCCCACGACCCCGGCGGCATTGCCCAGCTGCGCGGGCAGCACCGGCGCCACCGGCAGGGTGGCCCGCTGGGCCAGCGCTTCGTAGTACGCCGTCCGGACCGGCCCGAGCAGCAGATCGCCCGCCTCCACCACGCCACCGCCGATGACCAGCATCTCCGGATCCAGGATCTGCGCCAGGTCGGCCAGGCTCGCCCCCAGCCACCGGCCGATCTGGGCGAACGCCCAGCACGAACACTCGTCACCGGCCTTGGCCGCGGTGGTCACCATCGGCCCGGTGACGGCATCGGGGTCGCCACCGGCGAGGTCGAGCAGGACGGCGGCGCGAGCCGGTTCCAGCCGCGCGCCCTCCTGCGCGAAGCGCACCAGGGCGCTACCCGAGCCGTACTGCTCGATGCAGCCGAGTCGACCGCAGCCGCACGGGTGCCCGCCTGGAACGGACAGGATGTGCCCGAGCTCGGCCGCGCTGCCGTGCGCGCCGCGCAGCAGGTCGCCGCCGAGCACGATCCCGCCGCCGACGCCGGTGCCGATGGTGAGCATCACCATGGAGCTGCCGGCGTCCCGCGCCGCGCCGAACCGGAACTCGGCCCACGCCGCGACGTTGGCGTCGTTTTCCACGATCACCGGCA
>DASVMV010000310.1:0-17853 GCA_036384155.1 Micromonosporaceae bacterium | reverse complement strand
ATCGGAGCCACCGGGATCACACCCCCCGGGACCCCCGGGTCCGGCACCGCCCGGGCCGCCGTCCCCGCCGGCACCACCGCCAAACGGCCCGGCGGGGCGACCCGCACCGCCGACACGCCGGATGCTGTGGCTGATCCTCGGCCTGGCGGCAGCGCTGATCCTCTGCTGCTGGGCATCGGTGATCGGTGGTGTGGTGGCATGGGGCGACGACCTGTACGGCCAGATCAGTAACCGCGGCCGCAACACGGTGGAGATCAACGAGGCGGCTCGCGACGGCCATCTGGAGTTCCGCGTCACCGGCGTGGAATGCGGCGTGCCGCGGGTCGGCGACCAGATCGTGAACGAGGTCGCGACGGGTCAGTTCTGCCTGGTCCAGGTGACGGTGCGGAATAGAGGCGATCGGCCGCTCACCGTCGACGACTCTCTGCAACGGGCGTACGGGTCCGGAGACCGCCAGTTCGCGCTGGACCAGACCGCCGCGATGATCGCCAACGCGGCCCAGCCGCTGTTCCTCGCGCCGATCAATCCCGGCAACCAGGTCGACATGATCCTTGTCTACGACATCCCGACCGATGCCCGGCTGCTGCGGCTGCACCTGCGCGCGACCGCGGACTCGCGCGGGGTGCTGGTGAAGCTGTGATCTCGGGTACGCCCTGCGGTCGAAACTAATACGCGACCGCACCGGCGGGCAGACCGCGAAGGGAGGCGAGCGACCGGGGCAGATCGGGCGTCGACGAGATGGGAAAATCTCCTGGAAACCGGAAACCGTCCCCGCGAAGGGACGACCAGGCAGATGTCGGCCGGCCAATTCTGCGCGCTCGGCGCGCGGTGGAGTACCGTCGGACGGACTACGGGAGGTCACGCATGTCCTTGACGGTGCAGACGGAGCAGCGCGGCGACGTGGTCGTCGTGTCGATAGCTGGCGAACTCGACATGGCGACGGCGCCGCAACTGCAGGACCAGATCACCGATCTTATCGACAGGGGCCGCTGCCGTATCGTCTTCGACCTCGCAAACCTGTCGTTCTGCGACTCGACCGGGCTGTCGGTGTTCGTCCGCGCCAAGAACGGCTGCGATGATTCCGGCGGCGTCGTACGGCTCGCCGCGCCGCAGCGCGGCGTCCTGCGCATCCTCGAGGTCAGCGGCCTGGTGGAGGTCCTGCAGACCTACCCCACTGTTGACGAGGCGGTGGCCGCGGACCCCTCCCCGGCCACTACCTGATCTCGTCCTCGATAAAGCGCGGCCGGGCGATGCCCAGGCCAGCGGCGGTCTGCATCGCCAGCGCGGCGAGCAGCACCCCGATCGGCGCGGTCCAGCCGCCGGTCGCCTCGTAGAGCAGGCCGACCAGCAACGGCCCCAGCGCCGCGATGGCGTACCCGGTGCTCTGGGCGAAGGCGGACAGAGCCACCGTTCCGTCCGCCGTCCGGGCCCGCAGGCCGATGGCCACGAGGATCAGCGGAAAGGCCCCTTGGCCGACGGCCAAAAGGACGACCCACAGCAGGGCGAGGCCGTGCGGTGCGAGCGCCAGGCCGCCGTACGCGAGGGTCGTCGCGGCCGACAGTCCCAGCACCAGCGGGCGCAGCGTGCGCAACCGGCTTGCCAGCGTCGGCATGATCAGCGCTATCGGCACTCCGACCGCGGTCACCCCGGCGAGGAGCAGCCCGGCGGTCTGCGGGGTGTATCCCGCATCGCGGAACAGTTGCGCCAGCCAGCCCATCACCGCGTACCCGCTCAGCGACTGGGCGCCGAAGTAGATCGCCATTGTCCAGCCCAACCGGGTGCGGGCCGGGCGGACCCGGCGGCCGGCCGACGTCGCGTCTCCGGTCCGCCCCGCCCCGCCGGGTCGCCGCAGGGCGTGCGGCAACCATGGGAGTACGGCTATCGCGGCCAGCACCGCCCACACGCCGAGACCCACGCGCCACGATCCGGCGGCGTGGGCAATGGGTACGGCGGCCGCGGCGGCGATGCTCGTACCCGCGGTGAGCGCCACCGTGTACGCGCCGGTCACCAGGCCGGTCCGGTCCGGGAAGTGCTGCTTGACCAGCATCGGCAGCAGGATGTTGGCCACTGCGATCCCGGCCAGCGCCAGCGCACTGGTGGCGAGGAAGACCAGCGCCGAGCCGGTGGCGACCCGCAGGGCCTGGCCGGCGGCGAGCGCCGCCATGGCGGCCACCAGGACGCGGGCCGGCGAGAACCGACGCACCAGCCACGGTGCGAGGGCGCCGAAGCCGGCGAACGCGATCGTCGGCAGGGTCGTGACGAAGCCCGCCATGGCACCGCTCAGGGCCAGCCCGTCCCGCACCTCGCCAAGCAGCGCGCCGAGGCTGGTGATGGCGGCCCGCAGGTTGAGCGCGACCAGCAACATCCCGGCCAGCACCAGCAGGCCGCCGCGTACCGGGCGGGACTGCTCCGCGGCGCCGGCCCTGCGGGGCGGTGCCGCGTCGCGCGCGCGACCGGTCCTGGCCGCTGCGCCGGTCGTGGCCGCGACGGCGTACGAACGGTCCAGTTCGGAGGCAGGCAGCTCGGTGAGAATGGCTGGGGATGGGGTCACGGTTTCCGACCCTACAATCATGGGATGATTCGTGGTCGGAGATGTAATCGATGACACTGCGCCCGCCGCCCCGCCAGACCCGGGTCCGCCAGGCGATCGATCAGCTCCGTCAGCGGATCGACGACGGCACCTGGCCAATTGGCGTCAAGATCCCCACCGAGCCGCAACTCGTCGAGACGCTCGGCGTGGGGCGCAATACGGTCCGCGAGGCGGTGCGCGCTCTTGTCCACGCGGGCGTGCTGGAGTGCCGCCAGGGTTCGGGAACGTACGTCGTCTCCACCGACGAACTGACCGGACCGGTCACCCGCCGGCTCGCCATGGCCGAGCGATCCGACACCATCGAGGTACGCCGCGCCTTCGAGGTGGAAGCGGCACGGCTGGCTGCGCTGCGGCGTACTCCGGAGGACCTGGCCGCCCTGGACGAGGGCCTCGCTCGGCGGGAGGCGGGCTGGCGGTCGGGCCGGCTCGACGAGTTCGTCGAGGCCGACGCGGCGCTGCACACGCTGATCATGGCCGCCGCGCACAACGCCATGCTGGCCGACCTGTACGCCACCGTGGGCGCGGCGATGCGGGCCACCCTGGCCGACGCGGTAGGCCCCGACCTGCACCCCGACCGCTACGTCGACCACGGCCAACTCGTCGATGCGATCAGGGCCGGCGACGCCGAACGAGCCGCGCATGAGGCGGGCGCGTTCCTCGAAGCTCTCGGCGGGGCATAGGTATCCCGTCGAAACTCCAGATCTGCGGAGGGGCAATGCTCAAGGGCTTCAAGGACTTCGTCTTGCGCGGCAACGTGGTCGACCTCGCCGTCGGCATCGTGATCGGAGCCGCGTTCACGGGTGTCGTGACCCAGCTGACCAAGTCGTTCCTGGAACCACTGATCCGGCTGATGAGCGGTGGCCGGCAACTCGCCGGCAAGTGGAGCGTCAATGGGGTGGTCTTCGACTGGGCCGCGTTCATCAACGCGGTCATCACCTTCCTGCTCACCGCCGCCGCGCTCTACTTCCTGGTGGTGCTGCCGATGAACAGGCTCGCCGAGCGGCGCCGGCGCGGCGAGGAGCCGCCGCCGGCCGCGCCCAGCGAGGAGGTCAAGCTGCTCACCGAGATCCGCGACGCCCTGGTCGGTGGCCGGGTGCCCGGCCAGCGCGGCGGCGCCCTCGACCGGCTGCTCCGCCGGGAGGAACCGCCAGCCGCAGGCTGATCCGCCCGGGCCGCCAGGCGACCCAGTCCCTACGCCAGCCCCCTCCCACATCGTCGAACGTATGTTCGATACTGTTCCGTCATGGAGCAGCGAAAGCACTGGTGGAACGGCAAGTGGGGGCGCCTGGCGCGGCGTGACGTGTATCTGCGCACCGATGGCGATCAGTGGCACGTCGAGCAGCGGGCCGGCGGCGCCGAGGGGCTGTCCCGCTTCTACGAGTACGACACGGAAGATGACGCGTACGAGGCGGTCCGCGGCCTGTTGACCGGGCCGGACAATTGGCGTGAACTCTCGCCGCGGCCGCCCGGCGTTTAGCCGATACCGCCCGGGGAACTGCGGCCGGCATGGAGCCCGACCGCCCCCACGACCCGGCGTTGATCAGTGAGGTCACCCCCGGCATGCGGGTGGTGGATGCGAAGGGCGACGACGTCGGCACCGTCGACATGGTGACCCTCGGCGACCCCAATGCCGTCCGGGTGCAGCCGCCCGGCGGCGGCGCGGGGGCCGGCGGCTCGATCGCCGATCTCGTCAGCGCGGCTGCCTTCACCGAGCCCGACGTGCCGGCCGATGCGGCGGCACACCTGCAACGCACCGGCTTCCTCAAGGTCAACCGGGGCGCCGGATGCGCCGTGTACGTCGAAGCGGGCCAGATCTCCGACCTCGACGATGTCGTCCGGCTCAGCGTGCCGATCGCCGACCTGATGCCGGCGGAGTAAGGGCGCTACCGGAGCCGGCTCGGCCAGTCATATGTCGCACCGCCCACAGCGCCGCCTCGGTGCGGGAGGCGGTGCCGGTCTTGCGCAGCAGGTTGGATACGTGCACGGTGACCGTCCGTACGGAGATGCCGAGCGAGCGAGCCACCTGCTTGTTCGACATCCCGGCCGCCAGGCAGCCAAGCACCTCGACCTCGCGGCTGGTCAGGTCGGGCCCGTCCACCGCCGGCCCCTCGGCCAGGTGCAGATGGGCCGGCAGGGGCTCCTCGATCAAGCCCTCCGGCGGCTCCCCGCCGCTGGTCGCCAGCAACTCGACCAGCCAGTACGGATTGCCGCCGGTGCGCTGCCGGACGGCCTCGACCACGGCCGGGACCACCGGCGACCCGTACGCCTCGGCGAGCACCGCGGCCACCTCCGCCCGACCCAGCGGTCCCAGGTGCTGGCGCACCGCCCCCGGCACCCCGGTGAGTCGGGCCAGCGCCCGCGCGGCCAGGTGCGGCGACACCGCGGCCGCGGGCGGCTGGCTGGTGACGACCAGCAGGGCCGGCAGGTCACCGGCGGTGGCCAGTTCGCCGACCAGGTTGAGGCTGGCCGGATCCAGGGCGTGCAGATCCTCGACGACCAGCACAGCGGGCTCCCTGCTCACCAGTTCCCGCACGGTACGCACCGCCAGGCGCAGCAGCGCCGCGGGCGCGTACCGCTCCCGTGGCGCGGTGGGGTGCTGAGCCAACCAGGCCAGCGCGTCGGGCGGTAACGGGAGGCGATCCTGCTCGCGACCGCTGAGCACGGCGGCCAACCAGTCGTACGGCGCCGGCGAATGCACCCGCGCCGCGCCGGCGAGAACCGTGCGCGGCCGGGGTGCGAAGCGGTCCACGGCCGCAGCCACCAGGGAACTCTTGCCGATACCGGCCGGCCCGGTGATCACCACGGGGCGCGGAACGGCTCGGGCGCCGTCGGCCACCGCCGCCCAGGCGGAAGCCAGTTCGGCCAGTTCGCCGGCGCGACCAACCATCGGCACCGGCATCATGGCACCACCCTACGCAGTAGTGCGTAGAGACGGCCGGAGGGTGTTTTTGGCACCCTGTTCACCATGAGCCTGACCATGCGTACCGCGCTCGTCAGCGACGCCGGCCTGGTGCGCGAGAACAACGAAGACGCGGCCCACGCCGGCAGCCGGCTGATCGTCGTGGCCGACGGCGTCGGCGGGCAACCGACGGGCGAGGTCGCCAGCGAGATCATGGTGCGCGTCCTGGCCAGCGTCGACGAGCCGGCGGCCGCCGCGCCGGGCGGCGACCCGGCGGCCGCCCTGCGGGACGCGGTGATGCACGCCAACCAGCACATCCGCAACGCCGGCCGGGCCAACCGGGGCACCAGCGGGATGGCCACGACCGTGACGGCCATCGTGCTGGACGGCGACCGGCTCTGCATCGTGCATGTCGGCGACTCCCGGGGGTACCTGCTGCACGACGGCGACCTGCGGCAGATCACCCGGGACGACACGTACGTGCAGGAGTTGGTCGACGGCGGATATCTGACTGCGGCCCAGGCACGGCGGCATCCACAGCGCTCGCTCATCACCAACGCGGTGCAGGGCGGCGACCTGACGCCGGCCACCGCCACCCTGCCCGGTGCGGCGGGTGACCGGCTGCTGCTGTGCAGCGACGGCCTGTCCGACGTCGTGCCCGACGAGACGATCGCCGCGACGCTGCGGACGTACGGCGACCCGGAGGACTGCGCCGCCCAGCTCATCAAGGAGGCGTACCGAGCCGGCGCGCCGGACAACGTCACCGTCGTCGTGGCCGACCTGGTGCCCGCCTGATCTCCCGCCCGCGGCAATCAGGACCGTCGCGATCAGGGCCCGTCGCGATCAGGGCCCGCCGCGATCAGGGCCCGTCGGGTGCGACGACCACGATCCCGTCGGCGTCGCTGAAGAGGAGGTCGCCCGGCGCGAAGGTGACGCTGCCGAAGGTCACCGGTACGTCCACCTCGCCCGCGCCGGTCTTGCCGCTCTTGCGCGGGTTGGTGCCGAGCGCCTTGATGCCGAGCGGCAGGCGACTGAGGGCGACGACGTCGCGCACCGCGCCGTGTACGACGAGACCGGCCCATCCGTTGCCGACACCGAGCCCCGCGATGACGTCACCCACGAGGGCGGTACGCAGCGACGCGCCGCCGTCGACCACGAGGACCCGACCCGCACCGGGCTCGGACAGCACCTGCTTGACCAGAGCGTTGTCCTCATGACAGCGGATGGTCCGGATGGCACCTGCGAAGCGCTGGTGGCCGCCGAACTGCCGGAACTGGACGTCGCATGAGCACACCTGCTCGCCGATCTCGTCGACCAGGTCCGCCGTCCCCCATTCACCGCTCGCGAACCGCCCTTGCATCTTTGTATACATGTATGGGACGGTACTCAATGAGCTCGCGGCCCACAAGAGACGGAGCGCGATGATGTCGTTGCCCCAACCGACCTTTCCGGCGTCCGGCCGGACCTATCGGCGTACCCGGATCGATGCGCGAGCCGCCGCCTGGCGGGCGCTGCCCTACTCGCTGCGGGTCCTCGCCGAGGCAGCCACCCGCACCGCCGATCGGCCCGGCGGATCCCCGCAGGCAGCAAAGGCCGTCCTCAACCGGCGTGTCGGCGCGCCGATTCCGCTCTTCCCGGCCCGGCTGCTGCTGCAGGACCTCCTCGGCGTACCGCTGCTGGCCGACCTCGCCGCCCTGCGCGACGCGGTGGCCGACGCCGGCGGCGATCCGGCCATTGTGGACTCCGCGGTGCCCGTGGACCTGGTCGTCGACCATTCCCTGCGCGTCGACGCCTGGGCCCGGACCGATGCCCGGGCGGTCAACCTGCGGCTGGAGCATCGGCGCAACCGGGAGCGGTTCACCTTCCTGCGCTGGTGCGAGCGGTCCTTCGCCAGCCTTCGCGTCGTGCCGCCGGGCAGGGGGATCATGCACCAGATAAACGTCGAGCGGCTCGCGCGGGTGGTGTGGACCGACGGAGACGCGTCGGGGCCACCCTTGGCGTACCCGGACACGCTGCTCGGCACCGACAGCCACACGCCGATGGTCAACGGGATCGGCGTACTGGGCTGGGGCGTCGGCGGCATCGAGGCCGAGGCGGTGATGCTCGGCCACCCGGCGACCTTCGCCCTGCCCCGGGTCGTCGGCGTCGAACTTCGCGGCCAGCTGTCGGCCACGTCCACCCCAACCGACCTGGCGCTCGCCGTCACCGAACTGCTCCGCCGGGTCGGCGTCGTCGGCTGCTTCGTCGAGTTCTTCGGCCCCGGGCTGGCGACGCTGGGCGCACCCGAGCGGGCCACCATCGCGAACATGGCACCGGAGCAGGGCGCCACGAGCGCGTACTTCCCGGTCGACCGGCGGACGATCGACTTCCTGCGCGCCACCGGCCGCCACGCCGAGCAGGTCGCCCTGGTCGAGGCGTACGCCCGCGAGCTGGGCCTGTGGTGGGAGACCGGCCTGGTGGCGCCCGAGTATGACGAGGTCGTGGGGCTGGATCTGAGCGGCGTCCGCGCCAGCATCGCCGGGCCGCGGCGACCGGAGGACCGGATCGACCTCGACGCCGCGGCCGACGCGTTCGTAGGGCACCTGCGGGCCGAGACCGGGCGGCGCGAGCCGGCGTCGGGTGCGGTGCCGGGCGCGTCGTACGACCTGCGCGACGGCGCCGTGGTCATCGCGGCGATCGCCAGTTGCACCAACACCTCCCACCCCGGCGGCATGGCCACGGCGGCCCTGGTCGCGCGCAACGCCGTACGGCGCGGGCTGCGCCCCCAGCCGTGGGTGAAGACGTCGCTGACCCCGGGCTCGCAGGTCATCGCGTCGATGCTGGAACGGTCCGGCCTGCAGCGGGATCTCGACGCGCTGGGCTTCCACGTGGCCGGCTTCGGCTGCGCCACCTGTAACGGCATGTCCGGCCCGCTCGACCCGGGGGTGTCGGCCGCCGTCGCCGACAACGACCTCCTGGCGGTCGCCGTCGTGTCCAGCAACCGCAACTTCGCCGGCCGGATCCATCCCGACGTACGGGCCGCCTACCTGGCGTCGCCGGCACTCGTGGTGGCGTACGCGCTGACCGGCTGGCTCACCGTCGACCTGACCCGGCAGCCGCTGGGAACGGACAGCGACGGCGTTCCGGTGCACCTCGCCGATCTCTGGCCCGCGCCCGAGGAGGTCGACGCGGTGGTGGCGCAGGCGCTGCGGCCGGACATGTTCGACGCCGACTACGCCGACCTCTTCGACGGCGGCTCGGCCTGGCGGGGGCTAACCCTGCCGGCGACCGAGCGCTTCCCGTGGGACCCGGCCAGCACCTACATCCGCCGGCCGCCCTACTTCGACGGGGTGCCGATCGAGCCGCCGCCGCTGGCCGACATCGTCGGCGCCCGTCCGCTCGTCATCCTGGGCGACTCGGTCACCACCGACGACATCTCGCCGTCCGGCGCGATCTCCGCCGACAGCACCGCCGGCCGCTACCTCATCGATGCGGGCGTCGCGCCCGCCGACTTCAACTCGTACGGCACCAGGCGCGGCAACCACGAGGTCGGGATGCGGGCCACGTTCGCCAACCGCCGGCTGCGCAACGCGATCACGTCAGGGGTGGAGGGATCGGTCACCCGGGTCTTTCCGGAGGGACGTACGGCCAGCGTCTTCGACGCCGCCCGGGAGTACGCGGACCGGGGCGTGCCGCTCGTCGTCGTGGCCGGCCGGGACTACGGCTGCGGGTCCTCGCGGGACTGGGCGGCCAAGGGGCCGGCCCTGCTGGGCGTACGGGCGGTGATCGCGGCCAGCTTCGAGCGGATCCACCGGGACAACCTCATCGGCGTGGGCATCGTGCCGCTACAACTGCCGGACGGGGTCGACGCCGGCTCGCTCGGCCTCGACGGCTCGGAGACGTTCGACCTGCGGCTGCCGGCCACCGGCCCGGCACCGGACGCCATGGTGGCCGCCACCGTACGCCGCACCGATGGGTCGAGCGAAAGTGTTCCGCTGCGCTGCCGCATCGAGACCGCCGAGGAGGCCGAAGGGCTGCGCCACGGCGGTGTCCTGCCCGCCGTCTGGCGGGAGCTCGTCGCCCGCGTACGACCTGTCGTGGAGGTGCCGTGAGCGAGGGAGCTGGCGCGGCGGCGTCCGGACTGAGGAGCGCAGCGACGAGCGAAGACGTCGCGAACAGCGCCGCGCGAGCGAGCGAACTAGGGGCATCGTGACCCAGCGGCTGATTCCCGTCGTGTTCATGCGTGGCGGCACGAGTAAGGGACTGTTCTTCCACGAGCGCGACCTGCCGGCCGACCCGGCGGCCCGCGACGCACTGCTGGTCCGGGCGCTGGGCAGCCCAGACCCGTACGGCCGGCAACTCGACGGCATGGGCGGCGGGATCTCCTCGCTGTCGAAGGCCGCCATCATCGGCTCGCCCAGCCGCCCGGATGCCGACATCGACTACACATTCGCGCAGATCGCCGTGGATGCGCCGGTCGTCGACTACGGGGCCAACTGCGGCAACCTGTCGGCGGCCGTGGGTCCCTTCGCGGTGGACGAAGGCCTCTGCCCGCGGCCCGACGGCGAGGCGCTGGTACGCATCCACAACACCAACACCGGCAAGATCATCGAGGCGCGCTTCCGGGTCGAGTGCGGGCAGGCCGTGGTCGACGGGGACCTGGGCATCCCCGGCGTGCCGGGCACCGGCGCTCCGGTGCGGCTGGACTTCCTCGACCCGGCCGGCAGCCGTACCTCCGGCCTGCTCCCGACCGGGCGCCCGGTCGACGAGGTCCGACTGCCCGGCGGCGATCGCGTCCGGGTGTCGCTTGTGGATGCGGCCAATCCGCTCGTGACCGTCGCCGCTAACGACGTCGGTCTGTCCGGTGTGGAGCGGCCCGCCGACCTCGACGCGGACGGCGCGCTCATGGACCGGCTGGACCAGGTGCGCCGGGCGGGGGGCGTGCTCATGGGATTGGGCGAGGCGCCCGAGCAGGTGCCGCTGGCCAACCCCAAGGTCGCGATCCTGTCGCGGCCGGCCGCCTTCCGTACGCTCGCCGGCGAACTCGTTCGGCCGGACGCCCACGACCTGGCGGTGCACATGCTGTCGATGGAACGCGCACACCGGGCGGTCCCGGTCACCGGCGCGCTGTGTCTCGGCGTCGCCAGCGCGCTTCCCGGGACGATTGCATATGAACTCGTGGCCGCGTCGGCCGGGCGGCCGGTCCCGACTGGCCCGGGCAGGCCGCTACGGCTGGGCAACCCCTCCGGGGTCGTCCTGGTCGACGCCGTGATGGAGGACCGTGACGGGCATCCCCACCCGGTGAGCGCGGCTCTGCTGCGCACCGCCCGCCGGCTGATGCAGGGCCAGGTGGCGGTGCCGGCGGGAGGCACGTGGTGACCCCGGCGGGGTGGCTACGCCGGCGGGTGGCCGCGGGTCCACTGCTGGTCTGCCCGGGCGCGGCCAACGCGCTGACCGCCCGGGTGATCGAGGAGTGCGGGTTCGAGGCGGTCTACGTGACGGGGGCCGGGATCGCGAACACGTACCTGGGTGCGCCGGACGTCGGCCTGGTCACCCTCTCCGAACTGGCCGGGCACGTCGCCGCAATCCGGGACGCGGTCGCGTTGCCGCTGGTCGTCGACGCGGACACCGGATTCGGCAATCCGGTCGGGGTGCAGCGCACGGTCCGGGTTCTCGAACGCGCCGGGGCGGACGCGGTGCAGATCGAGGACCAGGTCCACCCCAAGCGGTGCGGCCACTTCGCCGGCAAGCAGGTCGTACCGGCCGGCGAGATGGTCGCGAAGGTCCGGGCCGCGGTCGACGCCCGCCGCAACGGCGACCTGCTCGTGATCGCGCGTACGGACGCACGCTCGGTGGAGGGCTTCGACGCCGCCATCGAGCGGGCCGCCCGGTACGCCGAGGCGGGCGCGGATATCACGTTCGTCGAGGCGCCCGCGACGCTCGACGAACTCCTGGCCGTGCCGCGCCGGCTACCCGGTGTGCCGCAGGTCGCCAACCTGGTCGAGGGCGGCCGTACCCCGGTGCCGCAACTGGACCGGCTGGTCGACTTCCGGATCGCGATCTTCGCCAACATCGCGCTGCAGGGGGCGATCCGGGGCATGCAACGCGCGCTCGAGACGCTGCACGCGACCGGCTCGCTGTCGGCGGCCGCGGCCGACGCCGCCGGCTGGGACGAGCGCCAGCGGGTCGTACGCAAGCCCGCCTTCGACGAACTGGAGCGCCGCTACGCGCCCCCACCGGCGTGATCAAGGGATTGGCGCGAGCGCAGCCCCTCGGTGTACGCGGCCATCACGTGCGCCCGCATCAGCGCTTCGGCGGCGTCGGCGTCCCGCGCATGCAGCGCCTTGAGGATCTCCTGATGCTCGGCGTACGCCTCGTGCCGGCGGGGCTCGATCGTGGCCGTGATCGCCTGATAGCGGTCGAGATGCCCGCGCAGCTGCCGGAGCAGCTGCTCGCAGCGCCGGTTGCCGGACGCGGCCAGCAGCCGGGCGTGGAATTGTTGCCCGAGCCGCAGCATCTCGGCGGGATAGTCGAGCAGCCGGCTCATCTGGTCGATCACCGCGTCGAGTTCGGCCAGATCGTCGTCGGTGAGCCGAGGGCACGCCTCCCGGGCCACCACGCCCTCGATGGCGGCCCGCACGACGTACAACTCCCGCATGTCCTCGGCGTCCAGCGGCGCGACCACCATGCCGCCGGTCGGCAGCTGGCTCACCAGGCCCTCGGCCAGAAGCATCCGCAGGGCCTCGCGCAGCGGAGTACGGCTCACCGACAGCGAGGCGGCCAGTTCGGTCTCGTTGAGCCGGGTTCCGGGGGCGAGGTCGTGCTTGGTGATCCGGTCGCGCAGGGCGGCGTAGACCACATGCGCGCCGGATACCCGTCCGCCGGCCCTGGTGTCCATGCCCCTCCTCCGGCGGACGAGCGCCCACCGTCGGATACAACTCTACTGTCGCGTCCGATCCAACGGCGCCTTGTTTGATCTTGGTTCGGCGCAGGCGGCGTGGCCGTGGAGCTGGGCCGTGTCGATGACGGCCGGGACAGGGCCGGGACGGTGCCGTGGCCGGGCGGATTGACGTACGGTCTTGCGTGTGACCAGCAGACCGGCCGCGGAGCAGCACCTGCGCGACCTCGCGCGGCTGCGCCGCGTCCGCGACCGGATCGATCGGGAGTACGCGCAGCCGCTGGACGTCGAGGCGCTCGCCCGCGGCGCGCACATGTCGGCCGGGCACCTCAGCCGCGAGTTCAAGCTCGCCTACGGCGAATCGCCGTACAGCTACCTGATGACGCGGCGGATCGAGCGCGCGATGGCGCTGCTGCGCCGTGGCGACCTCAGCGTCACCGAGGTCTGTTTCGCGGTCGGCTGCGCGTCGCTGGGCACCTTCAGCACACGCTTCACCGAGCTGGTCGGCATGCCGCCCAGCACCTACCGGAGCCAGACAGCTCAGGCGACGGCGGGGATGCCGCCGTGCGTGGCCAAACAGGTGACCAGACCGATCAGGAATCGAGAAGCCCAGGTCACCGAGCCGCAACTAGCGTGACTCCCATGGACATCACCATTCACACGACGTTCCTTCCGCATGACGACCCGGACGCCTCCCTGGCCTTCTGGCGCGACACCCTCGGCTTCGAGGTCCGCAACGACGTCGGAAGCGGCAAGATGCGCTGGATCACGGTCGGCCCCGCCGACCAGCCCGGCACGTCCATCCTCCTCGCGCCGCCGGCCGCCGACCCCGGCATGACCGACGACGAGCGCCGCACCATCGCCGAGATGATGGCCAAGGGCACCTACGGCTGGATCATCCTGGCCACCACCGACCTCGACGGCACCTTCGAGCGGCTGCAGGCCAGCGACGCCGAGGTCGTCCAGGAGCCGGCCGAGCAGCCGTACGGGGTCCGCGACTGCGCCTTCCGCGATCCCGCCGGAAACCTGATCCGGGTCCAAGAGCTGCGCTGAGCCCTCCGGCGATCGCAGCCATGTGTACAGACGCGTACCGTGCGGCGCTGACACGAGATCTCACCTCCACGGCATCATCGGCGCCGGCCTCGACATCGGCGCCGAGCCAGCGCCACGCCGCTGAAGCCGGCCAGAAGGTGTTGCGGGGCGGCCCGCTCCGGCGACGTGCCAATCCGCATGAACTCGTGACCCCGGGGCGAGCACGACCACGGGGTGGACCCACCATCACGCGCGCAACAGCACACGAGCAACCCGGCGGGGACACCGTCGTGCCTGGCGAAACGGATGGTCAACCGATCAGGAATCGAGAAGCGCGGGCTCCCGAGCCGCCCTAGCGTGACCGCCATGGCTTGCATCGAATTCGTCGCCATCGAGGTGGCCGATCCCACGGCCGCCACCCGCTTCTACACCGCCGCCTTCGGTCGGGGCACCCAGCTGCGCCTGCGGGCCTCGCAGGCACCGACAACCGGCTTCCGCGGGTTCACCCTGTCGCTCATCGTGTCCCAGCCGGCCACCGTCAACGACCTCATCAGCGCCGCCCTCGACGCCGGCGCCACGCCGCTGAAGCCGGCCGCGAAATCGCTCTGGGGCTACGGCGGCGTCGTACAAGCCCCAGACGGGACGATCTGGACGGTCGCGTCCTCGGCGAAGAAAGACACCGGCCCGGCCACCCGGCAGATCGACGAAATCGTGCTCCAGCTAGGAGTCGCGGACGTGGCCGCGAGCAAGCGGTTCTACGTTGGCCACGGCCTCACCGTGACCAAGAGCTACGGCCGCAGGTACGTCGAGTTCGCCCCTCCGTCAAGTCCCGTCAAGCTGACGCTCTACCGGCGCCGTGCCCTCGCCAAGGTCGCCGGCGTCTCTCCCGACGGCACCGGAGCGCACCGGCTCATGATTGGCAGCGATGCCGGACCCTTCACCGACCCGGACGGGTTCGCCTGGGAGGCCGCATCGCTGTGAGCCGGTCGGCTTGCCACCGAACAACCCCGGGGCCAGTTCAGGTTGACACGGCGAGCACGTCGTTGATCCACTCAGAATCGCCAACTCTGATGAGACGCGATCCGTCCTAATAGAACAACGGAAGGGCATCTGCCACTCGCCTGAGAATCGGCCCGCGTAGGTGGCGGAATGGTTGAGACTCCGCCAACCCGATTGGGAACGGACGCCGGCAAGATCACCCGCAAAGTAGTTCGGACGGCTCGCAAGATCACTCGCAAGGTAACCCGGACACTCGCAGGGTTCACCCGGACGCCACACCTACGCAAAGCGCCTCGGCCGCCGGGCCGCCGGGCCGCCGGAAGGAGGGATAGCAGTGCCGAATGCCACCCGGACAGGGACCGACTTCTTCGACGCTTCGGCGCGTCTCTTCATACTCATGGGCTCCTATCCTGAGCCGATGGACCTCGAGTTCAGCGGCGAGATGTGGTTCTGGAAGGGGCCGGCGCCGTGGCACTTCATCACCGTTCCGGCAGAGGAGTGCCGCGAGCTGGAGACGACTGCTGCCTTCGTCAGCTACGGCTGGGGCATGATTCCGGTTACAGCTCGGATAGGGGGAACCAGGTGGACGACCTCGCTGTTCCCTAAAGACGGGCGCTACATCGTGCCGGTGAAGGCGGGAGTGCGGAAGGCCGAGGGCCTTGACGTGGGAGACACGGTGACTGTCCGGCTGACCGTCGCGAACTGGCCAACCTGAGCGACAATCTCGATCGGCCGACCGGCGCACGCATTCGGCAGACGCATCGCCCCGCCCTGCCTACCTGGGCCTGGAGCGAGAGGGATGATTCGGCCGTGGTCAACGACGGTGGTTACCTGCTTGACAATCAGCAGGCGGAAGCGGGGACTCGCTTCGACGCCCTGGCAACGCTGTTCAACCCCTCCACTTTTCGGCACCTCGACGCGCTCGGCGTCGCAGAAGGCTGGCGGTGTTGGGAGGTCGGCGCCGGAGGCCCCAGCGTGCCGTCCTGGCTAGCCGCGCGGGTCGGCCCGACGGGCCGTGTGCTTGCCACCGACATCGACGTCTCGTGGATGACCGCTGCATCCGGCCCCGGCTACGAGGTCCGCCGCCATGACGTCGGCATCGAGCCGCCGCCAGGAACCGTATTCGACCTGGTACACGCGCGTCTGGTCCTGGTGCATGTTCCACAGCGCGCCGCCGCGCTGTCCGCCATGATCTCAGCGCTGCGGCCAGGCGGCTGGTTGCTGGTAGAGGAGGCCGACCCGATGATGCAGCCGCTGGTCTGCCCGGACGAGTCAGGTCTGCCCCAGCGGCTGGCCAACAAGCTCAAGCGCGACTTTCGGACTTTGATGGCCCAGCGTGGTGTCGACCTGTCCTACGGGCGGACCTTGCCCCGGTTGTTGCGCGGCGCGGGACTGGTCGACATCGGGGCCGACGCCTTCTTCCCGATGACCGGCGCTGCCTGCACCCTCCTGGAACACGCCACCGTGGTGCAGATCCGCGATCGGTTGGTGGCCGCCAACCTGGCCACCAACGAAGAAGTCGACCAGCATCTCGACAACGTGGCCTCGGGGCTCCTCGACCTCGCCACCTCGCCCATGATCTCGGCCTGGGGCCAAAAACCCACTTGAACCGCACGAGGAACCTTGAGCGTGGAACGACCGAACCACCCATCGCGGCCGGTGTGGGCTCGTCGACCCGCCAGACACCGGCCGGCTTTGACATGATGGCGGGCATGCCTTCGGAATCCAGGCAGATCAGCGAGTGGATCGACCGGAGCGCGGCCGACGTCTACGAATACGCCTCGGACCCGGCGAATCTTCCGCAATGGGCCTCCGGGCTTGGCAACTCGGTGGAGAACGTCGACGGACAGTGGTTCGTGGCGAGCCCGGCGGGCCGGGTCGGCTTCGCCTTCGTCGAGCGCAACAAGTACGGCGTCCTCGATCACGAAGTAACGCTGCCTTCAGGCGAGGTCATCTACAACCCGATGCGAGTCATCCCCGACGGTGACGGCTGTGAGGTGGTATTCAGCCTGCGCCGCCGCCCAGACATCAGCGACGAGGACTTCGCCCACGACGCCGGCCTTGTGCAGGCCGACCTCACCCGGTTGAAGCACGTACTGGAAGCCAGCCGATAGCGGCCTCACTTCATGCATGCCGCTCCGACGGTCAGAGCATCGAGCGCTAGCGAACGCACTGCCCGCTGGCCACGTGCACGTGAAGGTGCTTGGAGTCCTGGTACACACCGCGTCAACGACGCCGTCCAGCCGGGCCGCCGCATCACCACCCTGCGTACCCGTGACCTGGGAATCTCGGTTCGGACCGCGCTGATGTCGCCGGCCCCGCCGCGCGGCTGATCAGTCGAGGCAGAACTCGTTGCCCTCGGGGTCGGCCATCACGACGTGACCGGCGCCGAGCGGAGGAGCGGGCTCGTAGCGCCTGAGCCGGGTGGCGCCGTGGGAGACGAGCCGCTCAGCCTCCGCCTCCAGGGCCGCCATCCGCGCGTCGCCCTCGAGCCCGGGGGCGGCTCGCACATCGAGGTGCACGCGGTTCTTGGCCTGCTTGCGCTCCGGCACCCGCTGGAAGAACAGCCGCGGCCCGGAGCCCCCGGGGTCGACCACCGCCGAGGCGTCGTTGCGGCTCTCGGGCGGCACGCCCATCGCCTCCAGTGCCTGCTCCCACGACTCGAAGCCCTGGGGCGGGTCCTGCAGCTGGTAGCCGAGGGCCTCGGCCCAGAACGCCGCCAACCCGGCCGGGTCGGCGCAGTCGAAAGTGATCTGGACGTCGCGGGCCATCTCAGCTCGCCTCCCGCCGGGTCTGCTGGTGGGTGTGCAGGTGGAGGTCGCGGAGCAGGCACACCTCGGCCAGATGGTGGAACAGCTCGCGGTTGATGTGCAGCACCAGCGCTGCCAGAGGACGCTCGGCGTGCGGTCCCTCCGCCTCCCCACACGGGCGGGCGAGGCCGGTTTCGCCGAGGGACTCGACCCCGGCCAGCCACGTGGCGTACTCCGTGTCGAGCTGGGCCAGCGCCGCGGGCGCGGTCGCGGCGTACTCGAACGACTGGTAGTCGGTGGGCGCGCGACCGAAGTGCCCGGCGTTGCGCACCGCGAGCACGCCGACGATCACGTGCCCGAGTCGCCACGCGATCGTCGTGAACGGTGGCGGGTCGGGCTCCGGCATCGCGAAGTCGATGGTCATCGCGCCGGACCCGGCCTGCACCGGTGCGCCGCCGGTGCCGCGCGGGCGCACGCTCCAGCAGCCGGGCGCCGGCTCCCAGACGTACTCGTCGTCGGTGAGTCCGTCGAGGCGATCCCGCAGCTGGTTGGTCCAGTGCCAGGCGAGCTGGTCTCGGAGCAGGGGGTTCCAGGTCTGGTCGGTCATGGTTCCAGCCTCCCGCATATAGCGGACAGGATCGTTCCTAGATCTGTGAAACGATGAGCGCGTGACCGTCGAGGCGACGACCGAGCGGGTGCTGCGGTT
>DASVMV010000309.1:0-17996 GCA_036384155.1 Micromonosporaceae bacterium | reverse complement strand
CGAGGTGGCCGAGGCCAGTACGAACGTCGGGGCGGGCGCCGCGTCGGCGGTGCCGGGGGCCAAGCGGGTGGTCCCGGGCGGCCCGGCGCCATCCGGCTCCGGGGCGGCCCGCTGACCCGCGAGCGCCTGGTACGGGATGGGCCGGTACCGGTCGCACTGCCGGCGCAGCCGGCGCAGGACGTGGGCGACGTGGGAGCCGAACACCCCGCGGTACGCGTGGCACTCGTCCACCACCACGAACGCCAGCCGGCGCAGGAAACCCGACCAGCGGGCGTGCCCGGGCAGGATGCTGTGGTGCAGCATGTCGGGATTGGTCAGCACGAATCGCGAGTGCTGGCGGATCCACTCCCGCTCGGCGCGCGGCGTGTCCCCGTCGTAGCAGGACGGCCGTACGCCGTCGAGGCCGAGTTCGGCCAGCGCCCGCAGCTGGTCGGCGGCGAGTGCCTTGGTCGGGGCCAGGTAGAGTACGGTCGCCCGCGGGTCGGCCAGCAGTCGGGCCAGCGCGGGCAGCTGGTAGGCCAGCGACTTGCCCGATCCGGTGCCGGTGGCGACCACGACATGCTCGCCGCCGTACGCCAGCTCGGCCGCCTCGACCTGGTGCCGCCACGGCGTGGTCACACCCCGCGCCGCGAACGCTGCCCGCAGCGGCTCGGGGGCCCATCGTGGCCATTGACGGGTCTCCCCGGCGCGGGCCGGCACCGCCTCGATGTGGGTGACCGGGTCGGGCCCGGCCGCCCGTACGCGCAGCTGCGCCAGCACGCCAGCCACGGGTGCCGGCGCTGCCGGATGCGGACGACCCGGAGGCGGCCCGGCCGATACCGTGGCTGCGGACATCACACCAGCACTCTCGCACTGGTGTGCGGGTGACCGGAGGCCGGGGCGGGCGTGGCCATGCGGGTAGGCCCGTGCGGTGGTTAGATTCATTAGCGTCTGAGGAGGTCTGTCTGATGGAACTGTCGCTGGCGACCCGCACCGTCGCCGATCACACGGTGCTCGAGGTTGGCGGCGAGGTCGATGTCTACACCGCCCCGCGATTGCGGGAGCGGCTCATCGAGCTGATCGACGCGGGCGGGCACGACGTGATCGTCGACCTGGGCCGGGTCGACTTCCTCGACTCGACCGGGCTGGGCGTGCTGGTCGGCGCGCTCAAGCGGCTCCGGGCGGCGGGTGGCACGTTCGCGCTGGTCTGTTCCAAGGAGCCACTGCTCAAGATCTTCCGGATCACCGCGCTCGACCAGGTGTTCCCGCTCTTCCCCACGGTCGAGGCGGCGATCGCGGCGGACCTCGGCGGTCAGAACGCGTGATGCCGACGGTCCGCCTGTCCTTCTCGCCGGCGCCCGTGCATGTCCGCACCGCTCGGCTCGTCGGTGTGGCCGTGGCTCGCCGAGCCGGGGTCGCCGAGCACCTCCTCGACGAGGTGCGGCTGGCGATCGGCGAGGCCTGCACGCGTGCGGTCGCCCTGCACCGGCAGTACGGGCTGACCGACCCGGTGCTGGTGGAGATGTCCGACCGGCCGAACTACGCGGTCCGGGTGATCGACCGGGCGCCGATCGAGGCCGGCATCGGTCTGGCCGCGCTGCCTCCGGATGAGCTCGCCGACGAGTCGCTGACCGACGAGGCCCTGACCACCGGGGTGGGGTTCGCCCTCCTCGCGGGCTTCGTCGAGGATCTTCAGGTGCGTCCCGTCGAGGTGGGGATCGGCACCGAGGTCCGGATGACCTGGCCGACCCGCGGCTGACCCGCTGGTCGTACGTCAGAGTTCGCCGGGTAGCGCAGCGATGAAGATCATCCTCGGCAGCTTGGGCGGCGGTGTGACCCTCGACACGACCTGCGGTTAGAGTACCGGTGATCAGCAACAGGCCTGGTCCGCGGCTGCGGGCGGGGCCGGTTGCTCACTGCGTCCAACCGCCGGGCCGGCGTCGTCCGGCCGGCGCGAATGTTCGGTACAGGAGGACATAGATGTCCGGGACCTTGGCCGCCGAGGGCGGCGGGCTGTCCCTTTCCGGCACAAATGTGTCGTACGTCATCATCGCCGCGGTTATCGCGCTGGTGGCGCTCGGCTTCGCCGCCGCCCTGACCAGGGCGGTGCTGGCAGCCGGTAAGGGCACCACCAAAATGCAGGAGATATCCGGGGCCGTCCAGGAGGGCGCCTCGGCCTACCTGCTTCGCCAGTTCAGAACGCTCGGCATCTTCGTCGTCATCGCCGTGGTGCTGCTGTTCCTACTGCCGGTGCACCGGACCGAGGGCAGCGAGATCCTGGTGAAGCTCGGCCGGTCGGCGTTCTTCGTGATCGGGGCCGTGTTCAGCGCCACCATCGGCGGCGCCGGCATGTGGCTGGCCACCCGCGCCAACGTGCGGGTTGCCGCCGCCGCTCGGGAGAACGTCGGCGGCCGCGAGAGGGCGATGCAGATCGCCTTCCGCACCGGCGGTGTGGTGGGCTTCCTCACCGTCGGGCTGGGCCTCTTCGGCGCCTCCCTTGTGGTTCTCATCTACAAGGGCGACGCCCCGACGGTGCTGGAGGGCTTCGGCTTCGGCGCCGCGCTGCTGGCCATGTTCATGCGGGTCGGCGGAGGCATCTTCACCAAGGCCGCGGACGTCGGCGCCGACCTTGTCGGCAAGGTCGAGCAGGGCATCCCGGAAGACGACCCGCGCAACGCGGCGACGATCGCCGACAACGTGGGCGACAACGTCGGCGACTGCGCCGGCATGGCCGCCGACCTCTTCGAGTCGTACGCGGTCACGCTGGTGGCGGCGCTCATCCTGGGCCGGGCGGCGTTCGGCGAGCAGGGTCTGGTCTTCCCGCTGATCGTGAGCGGCATCGGCGTGATCATCGCGATCATCGGCGTGTTCATCACCCGACTGCGGGCCTCGGACCGCTCCGGCCTGACCGCGATCAACCGGGCCTTCTACATTTCCGCGCTGATCTCCGCGGTGCTGGTCGCGCTGGCCGCCTTTGCCTATCTCCCGGCGCGCTTTGCCGACTTCGAGAATGGGCTGACCGGCGTCACCGACCGCGACCCGCGGCTCGTCGCCATCGGTGCGGTCATCATCGGCATCGTGCTCGCCGCCGCGATCCAGGCGCTGACCGGCTACTTCACCGAGACCAACCGCCGGCCGGTGCAGGACATCGGCAAGACCTCGCTGACCGGGCCCGCCACCGTCATCCTCGCCGGCATCAGCGTCGGCCTGGAGTCGGCGGTCTACTCGGCGCTGCTGATCGGTGCCGGAGTGTTCGGCGCGTTCCTGCTCGGCGGCAGCTCGATCACGTTGTCCCTCTTCGCGGTGGCGCTGGCCGGCACCGGCCTGCTCACCACGGTCGGCGTCATCGTGGCCATGGACACCTTCGGCCCGATCTCCGACAACGCCCAGGGGATCGCCGAGATGTCCGGCGAGATCGACGAGGACGGCGCCCGTATCCTCACCGAACTCGACGCGGTCGGCAACACCACGAAGGCGATCACCAAGGGCATCGCGATCGCCACTGCGGTCCTGGCCGCGACGGCGCTGTTCGGCTCGTACACCGACACGCTGGGTGTCTCGTACGCCGACGCGGGGGTGTCCGACGTGGCCGCCGAGATCCTGGGTGCGCTCAACGTGGCCAACCCGCGCAACCTGGTCGGCCTGATCATCGGCGCCGCGGTGGTGTTCCTTTTCTCCGGGCTGGCCATCAACGCGGTTTCGCGGTCGGCCGGTGCGGTGGTCATGGAGGTACGCCGCCAATTCCGGACCCTGCCCGGCATCATGGAGGGCACCCAGCGTCCGGAGTACGGCAAGGTCGTCGACATCTGCACCCGGGACGCGCAGCGCGAGCTGCTGACCCCCGGCCTGCTGGCCATCATGGCGCCGCTCGCGGTCGGCTTCGGCCTTGGCCCGGGCGCGCTCGCGTCGTACCTGGCCGGTGCCATCGGGACCGGCACGCTGATGGCGGTCTTCCTGGCCAACTCCGGCGGCGCGTGGGACAACGCCAAGAAGCTCGTGGAGGACGGCGCGCACGGCGGCAAGGGCTCGGACGCGCACGCGGCCACTGTGATCGGCGACACCGTCGGTGACCCCTTCAAGGACACCGCCGGCCCGGCGATCAACCCGCTGATCAAGGTGATGAACCTGGTCTCGCTGCTTATTGCCCCGGCGGTCGTGGCGTGGAGCGTCGGCGACGAGAAGAACACCCCGTTGCGGGTGGCGGTCGCGCTGGTCGCGGCCCTCGTGGTGGTCGCCGCTGTGGTGGTCAGCAAGCGCAAGTCGGTTGCCATGGCCCAGTCGGACGAGGGCCCGGGCCCGGGCGGCCGCGGTCGCGCCGACCAGCGCACCGAGACGGTTCCCCTCTGATCGGTCCACCCGCCGCCGGCCCCTTCCACACTGCGGGAGGGGCCGGCGGCGTACCGGACCGGCCCCTGCGGCGTACCGGTGGGTCGATGGAGCAGACGCCGGGCCGCTAGGGTCGGACCCGTGACCGGAACCGATGCGCTGACCGCCAGTTACTCGGCGGTCGCCGAGCGCTACGCGGCCGAGATCGGTGACGAGTTGGCAACCAAGCCGATCGATCGGGCCCTCTACGCGGCCTTCGCCGAACTCGTCCGGCCAGTGGCCCGACCCGACCGGTCCGTGGCCGACGTCGGGTGCGGGCCCGGTCATGTCACCGCTCACCTCGCCGAACTCGGTCTGCCGATGGTGGGAATCGACGCCGCGCCCGGCATGATCGAGGTCGCCCGGCGCCGCTACGCCGAGCTGCCGTTCGAGGTCGGCGTCTTCGACAAGCTGCCGGTCGCCGACGGCGGGTGGGCCGGCGTCGTGGCGGCGTACTCCCTGATCCACCTCGACCGCGACGGGCGGCGCCGGGCGTTCGCTGAATTGCACCGGGCGATTGCGGCGGGCGGGTGGCTGCTGGCCGGCTTTCACGTCAGCGATGCGGAGCACTCCACGGGTGCGGTCGAACGTGTGCGGTCGTGGTGGGACATCGAGGTCGATCTCGACTTCCGGTTCCTCGATCCGGTCGAGGTGGGCGTCGACCTGGCCGCTGCGGGATTCACCGTGATGAGCCGCACCGATCGGGAGCCGTGGCCCCGCGTCGAGCATCCAAGCCGGCGCAGTTACCTGCTGGCGTGCCGCGGCTGAAGTCGTACGCTGCATCGCATGCGTACGCCCCGCGCGGCGGCCGTCCCGGTGTGGACGGCGGTGCTGTGCTCGGTCGCGGTCCTGGTCGCCGGCTGTGCGGGTGGCCCGGCGCCGCGGGCTTGGGCGGCGTCGGTCTGCCAGGCGCTCGCACCGTGGCGTACGACGATCGCGGATCTGACCACCAGCACCCGGGAGCAGATGACCGCCCGGACCAGTCCGGCCCAGGCCAAGGAGCACCTCGTCCGGCTGTTCGGCGGTGCCGAGCGGGTCAGTGACCAGGCCCGCCGGGATGTGGAGGACGCGGGCGTACCGGACGTCGAGCGGGGTGAAGCGGTGGCCCGCGGGTTCGTCGCGTCGCTCACCGGGGTGCGCGACGCCTACGGCCGGGCCCGGCGGTCGATCGAACAGCTGGACACCGGCCGCGCCGAGGAGTTCTACGCCGGGGTCCACGCGGCGGTCGCGGTTCTCAATCGCGAGTACGACGCGAGCGCGCTGGACCTCGGTGCGCTCGACTCGCCGGAGCTCAAGCGGGCCTTCGAAGAGGTACCGGAGTGTCGCTGACCCGGCCGGGTGAGGGCGGCGGGCGGCAGCTGTCCCTCTTCGGGATCGAGGCGGTGGAGCCGTCCCCGGACGACCTGGCCGGCCTGCTGGCCGGACCGGGCCAGGTCGTGCGGATGGGCGGCACGGCCCGGGTCTCGGTGGTCGTGGACGCGGCGTGGCGGGTGCACGTGCTCGTCGCCGAACTGGCCATTCGCAGCCTGTCGGCCAGTTGGGTGACCACGGCGGACGAGCGACTCGGCGTGCGTACGTCGTACGCCACCACGCTTGCGCCGCTGGCCGCGGCCTGGCTGCGCGGTGCCGTGAAACGGCCGCCCGACGGGTTCCATCTGAACGGCCCGCGGCTGCGCCTCTGGACGGCCGCCGCCGGCTTCGCCGAGCCGCTCGGCTTCACGCTGTGCCTCGGCGCGGGCGACGAGGCATGCTGGGAACCGGTCGGGGCGGCGCTGGCCGCGATCGGGTTGCCCGCCGTGCTGCTGGGCCCTCGCGCGGGAGGGCCGGCGTACCGGATAACCGGGCGGCGGCGGTTGGGTCGGCTCGCCGAGCTGGTGGGGGATCGTCCGGCCGCCGCGCCGGCGGTGGTCTGGCCCGGCTGATCCGCTGTCCGATCTCGGACAGCGCAGCCGATGACCGCCCGCGCCTTCGCTGCAGTCACCGGTCGGGACCGGTCGGCGTTTTCGGATGGTTCGGTGTGTCCCCGCTGCCGCGCCGGTGTACCGTTTCGCCCGTCCGGCGGGTGATCGCGCGAAGTGACCCGCCGTGCGCGTACGCGGCCGCAGCCGACCGCTCCCCGGGCGACGCGTTACGTTGGGGCTTCGGGCCGCTGCCGTGGCGGCCCGTGGTCAGGTCGACAACGCCGGCCGGACGGGGATGCCGGCCGCACAGTCCGGCCGGCCGCATAGCCTGGCGGTCAGCCGGGAAGGTCAAGGGGCAAGCCGAGGTCAGGGAGAACAGTGCCGAGCAACGCCAAGAGCAACCGTCTGGTCATCGTGGAGTCACCGGCGAAGGCCAAGACGATCTCGGGCTATCTCGGCCCGGGGTACGTCGTGGAGGCCAGCCTCGGCCACGTCCGTGATCTTCCGCGCAACGCCGCCGATGTCCCGGCCAAATACAAGAAGGAGCCTTGGGCGCGGCTCGGCGTCGACGTCGACAACGGGTTCGCCGCCCTCTACGTGGTTTCCGCGGACCGGAAGCAGCAGATCAGCAAGCTGACCAAGCTGGCCAAGGAGGTCGACGAGATCTTCCTGGCGACCGACGAAGACCGCGAGGGCGAGGCGATCGCCTGGCACCTGGTCGAGACCCTCAAGCCGAAGGTGCCGGTGAAGCGGATGGTCTTCCACGAGATCACCCGGCCGGCAATCCAGGCGGCGGTGGCGAACCCGCGCGAGATCGACCGCGACCTGGTCGACGCCCAGGAGGCCCGACGCATCCTGGACCGGCTCTACGGCTACGAGGTTTCGCCGGTGCTGTGGAAGAAGGTCATGCCGCGGCTGTCGGCCGGCCGGGTCCAGTCGGTGGCCACCCGGATCGTGGTCGAACGCGAGCGGCAGCGGATGGCGTTCCGCTCTGCCGAGTACTGGGATATTTCCGCCACCCTCGCCGTACGGGAAGCCGGCGAAGGTCCCCGCACCTTCGGCGCCACGCTGGTCGCGCTGGGCGGCGACCGGGTCGCCAGCGGCAAGGACTTCGAGCCGACCACCGGACGGATCAAGCCCGGTGCCGCGGTCGTACACCTGGACGGCGACGGTGCCCGCGGCCTGGCCGCCCGGCTGGAGGGGCAGCCGTTCTCGGTCACCCGGGTCGAGGAGAAGCCGTACCGGCGCCGGCCGTACGCGCCCTTCATCACCTCGACATTGCAGCAGGAGGCGGCCCGGAAGCTCCGCTTCTCATCGCAGCAGACGATGCGCACCGCGCAGCGGCTGTACGAGAACGGCTACATCACCTATATGCGTACCGACTCGGTGAACCTGTCGGAGACGGCGATCGCCGCCGCCCGGGCTCAGGTCGCCGAGCTCTACGGCGACCGGTTCGTGCCGCCGGAGCCGCGCCGCTACACCGGCCGGGTGAAGAACGCGCAGGAGGCGCACGAGGCGATCCGGCCCGCGGGGGACACGTTCCGCACCCCGGGCGAGCTGGCCAACGACCTGTCGGCCGAGGAGTTCAAGCTCTACGAGCTGATCTGGCGCCGTACGGTGGCCTCGCAGATGACCGACGCCGTCGGCTCGTCGGTGTCGGTGCGGATCCGCGCGGTCTCCACCGCCGGGGAGGAGGCCGACTTCGGCGCCTCCGGCAAGACCATCACCGACCCGGGCTTCCTGAAGGCGTACGTCGAGTCGTCCGACGACGAGACCGCCGAGGCCGAAGACGCCGAGCGGCGCCTGCCGAACCTGGTCAAGGGCCAGCCGTTGGACGCCCGGGAGCTGGCCGCGCAGGGGCACAGCACCCAGCCGCCGGCCCGCTATACCGAGGCGTCGCTGGTCAAGGCGCTGGAGGAGTTGGGCATCGGCCGCCCGTCGACGTACGCATCGATCATGCAGACGATCCAGGACCGAGGGTACGTCTTCAAGCGTGGCCAGGCGCTCATCCCGTCGTTCCTGGCGTTCGCGGTGGTCAGCCTGTTGGAGCGGCACTATCCCCGACTGATCGACTACGGCTTCACGGCCAGCATGGAGGACGAGCTCGACGAGATCGCCGGGGGCGAGCACGCCGCGATCGACTTCCTGACCGCCTTCTACTTCGGGGAGGCCCGAGGGGGCGCCGGCGACGAGCAGATCGCCCGCTCCGGTGGCCTGAAGAAGATGGTCACCGAGAATCTCAGCGAGATCGACGCCCGCAGCGTCAACTCCATCCCCCTGTTCACCGACGACGAGGGACGCGAAGTCGTGGTCCGGGTCGGCCGGTACGGGCCGTACCTGCAACGACTTGTGCCGGGCGCCGTCGATGGGACGGCCGCCGCCGAGCGCGAGGCCGAGGTCAATGCCGAAGATCGGGTGAGCTTGCCTGAGGGCATCGCACCGGACGAGCTGACCCCGGAGAAGGTCAACGAGTTGTTCCTCGGCGGCGGCGGCGAGCGCAAGCTGGGCGAGCACCCGGAGACCGGCGAGCCGGTGGTCCTGCGGTCCGGCCGGTTCGGGCCGTACGTGTCGACCGGTGACCGCAACGCCTCCCTGCTGCGGTCGCAGTCGCCGGATTCGATCTCGCTCGATGACGCGCTCCGGCTGCTGACGCTGCCGCGGCTGGTGGGCGTCGACCCGTCGGGCGCTGAGGTGTTCGCCGCCAGCGGACGCTACGGCCCGTACGTCAAGCGGGGCGACGAGTTCCGGTCGCTCGACTCGGAAGACAAGCTCTTCACCGTGTCGCTCGACGAGGCGCTCGAGCTCCTGGCCGCCCCGAAGACCCGCCAGCGCCGGGCGGCCGCGCCGCCGCTGCGCGAGCTGGGCGCCGATCCGCTGACCGAGAAGCCGCTGGTCATCAAGGAGGGCCGCTTCGGTCCGTACGTCACCGACGGGGAGACCAACGCCTCGCTGCGGCGGGGCCAGACGCCGGAGTCGATGAGCGTCGAGCAGGCGTCCGAGATGTTGGCCGAGAAGCGGGCCAAGGGCCCGGCGCCGCGCAAGAAGGCGGCCAAGAAGGCGCCGGCGAAGAAGACGACGGCGGCGAAGAAGACGACGGCGGCAAAGAAGACCACGGCGAAGAAGACCACCGCGGCAAAGAAGACCACGGCGAAGAAGGCGGCGCCGAAGAAGGCAGCGGCGAGGCCGATCAACGCGCCCGACTGACGGTACGGTGGCGGCGCCCGAACAGGCGTACGATAAGGCCATGTCCGGGTCGAGGTCGTTCCCGTCGCCGTCCGAGTTGGCGCGGCCCGGCAAGCGTGCCCGCGTCGCGGCCGACCTGACCGGATTCCACGGCCCGACCAGTGGACGGGTGGAGTTGCCGCATCGCATGTTCTGGCAGGCCAACCGGGTCTTCGACCTCGACAAGCCGTTCATGCTCCAGTGGATGTACGAGATCGTTCTTCGAGAGGCGATGACGATCGACGAGCTGCGGGCATGGCTCGACGTGCCGACGCTGCACCGGCTCTGGCCCGCGCTCTACCTTCCCCACGGGGTTCGGCGAGACTGGGAGCAGCACCATCCGAGCCTGCGGGAGGCGCGGCTCGCCTCGGCGGAGCAGGCCAACCCAACCTACGAGCGGTGGCTGGCCCGGCAGGCCACCAAGTGAGCGATATACCCGACCCGTTCCAGGTGCGCGTGGCTCAGATCGCGCTCGCCGTGGCGGATCGGTGGGGCTTCGCCTTAGGCGGTGGTCACGCCTTACTGGCTCACGGCCTGGTGCGCCGTCCGACAGAGGATGTCGACCTCTTCACCGATGTTGACGACGGAGTTCGCACGGCTATCGGCCTCGTCAGGGAGGCGCTGCGCACCGCCGGCCTGTCGGCGCAGGCGCCTCCCGATCGCGGCGACCTCGCTGCCATTTTCGACGGCATGGACGACGCGTTCGAAGAGCTCGACGTCTGGGACCGGCACGACAGCGTACGCATTTCGCTGGGCCGGCTGCCTCGACAGCGGGCGCCAATCGTTATGTCCGTGGGACCAGTGCTCCACCTGGATGACCTGCTTGGCTCGAAGCTGTGCGCGATGGTGACTCGTGGCGAGATTCGGGACTACGTCGACGTGGGTGCGGCACTCGGCCACGGATATGACAAGCAGCGGCTGCTCGACCTGGCCCGCCGGGACGATCCCGAGCTCGGCGACGACGAGGTGGCGGCGGCCATGCGCCGCCTCGACGCGCTGCCGGACGAATCGTTCGCCTACTACGGCCTCGACCCATCAGCCGTGGCCGAGATGCGAAGCCGGTTCGCCGACTGGGATCGCTGACATCGGTCGGAAGGTGAGGACTCGAGAATGGCGAAGCGGACAACGGTGAGCCTCCCAGATGACGTTGCGGAGTTCCTGGCAGGCACCGAGAATGCGTCGGCCGCGGTTGCCCGCGCTGTGCGGGCGCAGTTGGACCGGGCTGCGGCGAAGCCGGCGGCCGCGCTGCGCGCCGCCGGCTTCGACATCGGTGCCGGGCGGGGACACCTCACGCCATTGACGGACGCGCAGCGGGGCGAGGTCCGCCAGCGGCGGGAGACGTTGCGCGCGGGTACGTGGCCCGCCGATGATCCTCACCGACGACCAGGTACACCCGATTCCCGAGGCTGACGCCTAGGAGCCGGCAAGCTGTCCCGGTCTCACCGGTTTCGTACGACCACAGAGCCAAGATCAGCTATGCTGCGGCTCCTACTTCCCGGGTAGTGGCGGAGACGCATGGCGACGACGACCTTTGACGATCATGAACGGTCTCAGTGGGCAGGACGCGCTGAGGCGTACCAGCGCAGCTTCGCTGGCCTGTGCGCCTACCCAGCGGAGGCGTTGCTGGACGCTGCGGGCGTCCAGGCGGGCCTTCGGGTGCTTGATGTCGGGACCGGCCCGGGCACCGTCGCGGGACTGGCGTGTGCCCGCGGCGCAGACGTGGTAGCGGTCGATGCTGAGCCCAGCATGGTTCGCGTGGCCCGCCAGCGGATCTCGGCAGCCGTCGAGGTACGCCACGCGGTACTGCCCCACCTGCCCTTTGCCGACGGCTCCTTCGACGCGGCCGTCGCCAACTTCGTGATCAACCACGTCGGGGACCCGGCGGCCGCGCTCGTCGAACTTCGACGCGTCGTTCGCCGCTCCGGCCGGGTCGCGGTGACGACCTGGCCGTACCCTCAGCCACCACTACAGCGGCTCTGGGGCGAGATCCTTGCCGCCGCGGGCGTCGAGAGCGCGACGGCCGCACCGAGGCTGGAGGCCGAGAAGGACTCTGCCCGTACGACTGACGGCCTGTCCAGGCGTTGAGGGCCGTTGGGCTTGTTGACGTGCGCTGCGACGTCGTCGCCTGGGTGCACTGCACCGACCCGGAGGACTGGTGGAGCGGCCCGGCAAGCGGCATAGGAACCGTCGGGCTGCTGATGGAGAAGCAGCCTTCGAGCGTCATCGCCCGAATTCGAGCCCAGTACGACAGGCTTACTGCTCCCCACCGCGATGACGGCGGTCTGCTCGCACTTCCTACGGAAGCGCTGTTGGCATCCGCCGCTGTGCGGTGACTGCATTGCCGAGAAGTCCGGGTATGCGTGCAGTAGCCGCATTGCCGGGCGTCACCCTGCCGGGGGAGGCGGTTGCCTCCGAGGGGTGAGGTGGCGACTCGCCGCCCTTCCTAGCGTGGCCATGTGGATCTCACTTACGGCTCCGGCACGAGCACCGTCCACCGCGCACCGCCGCCCAGGTTGGCCAGCAGACAGGTACGTATCTGGGCCGCGATCCGCCTGACCCGCCCGTGGTTCTGGCCGCTCGGCTGGGCCGGCGCCTATCTCGGCTTCGTGCTCGCGAGCGGCAGGTGGACCCCGCCACCCGGCACGATTCCTGCGACGATCGCTGCGGCCGTTGTGCTCGGGCCACTGGTGTGGGGAGCCGTCCTGACCGTCAACGACCTGCATGATCTGCCGAGCGATCGCCACAACCCGCGTAAGGCGACGGCGCCACTGGTGACGGGCGTCCTGACCGAGGCCGACCTGAGGCGGTGCCATCGGTGGTGCGTCGGCGTGGCCGTCGCGGTGGCGGCGACGATCGGGCCGGCGTTCGTCGTAGGGACCGCCGTAGTGCTGCTGCTCGGGTGGCTGTACAGCGCACCGCCGGTGCGGCTCAAGGGCCGCGCCGGCGCCGACATCACCGTGAACGCTCTTGTCGTGGGCGTGCTCTCGCCCGTCGCCGGATGGTCGCTCCACCGGCCAGTCGAGGATTACCCGGTGGAAATGGCCGTGCTGGGGCTTCTGCTGGCGGCCGCGCTCTACGTCCCGACCACCGTGATGGACTTTGCCGCGGACGCGGTGGCCGGTGAACCGACGGCCGCCGTGCGCTGGAAGCCGCGGGCCTGCTACTGGCTCGGGCTGACGCTGTGGAGCTTGGCGACCGTGGTGTGGCTGACCTGCTGCCACCTTGACCTCATCGTGCGGCGCGATTCCTGGATCCTGCAGACCGTGGCGGCGCCGATCCTCGTCGCGGTCTACGCCGCGGTGACCCGCAAGCCGTCCATACCCCGCATGGCCGTCGTGTCGTTGGCTTTCGCAGTGCCGGCCGCCGACTTCCTCGCGGCGGTCGTCGGCTAGTCATCGTTTCGCATGGGCGACCGGTGCAAAAGTGCACGGTCGAGTCGTGACACTTGCGGATTTTCTTGCTCACCGGCGTCGCCGACGCTCGGGGCATGACTCTTTCGTCGACTGTCATCGCGCCGCCGCCAACGGCGCCGCGCTGGCGCCACTTCTTCCGCCACGCCCTCGAGATGGTCGTGGCGATGACCGTGGGCATGGTCCTGCTCGCCCCGGCCTGGGCAGCCGCCCTCGACTGGACCGGCCTGAGTGCTGCCCTGAATCGTCCCGACCTGGTGGCACTGATCGCCGCAACCGACATGACCGTGGCGATGACCGTCTGGATGCTCTACCGCGGTCACGGTCGAGCCAGGATCGTCGAGATGGCCGCGGCCATGTACCTGCCGTACCTCGTGCTGATCGTGCCCTACTGGCTGGGCATCCTCCCCGGCGAGCACATCATGATGGGCGGCCACGTACTGATGCTGCCGGCGATGGCCGTGGCCATGCTCGCCCACCGCGCGGAGTACACGCGCCACCACGGCGGCGCAGACGTCGTTCACCCGCTGATCGGCGTACTGGGGCATCGGTGGCCCACCTGGCTTGCGCTGACCATGTCCCTGGACTACTGGCACGACCCGACCGTGCCGACGCCGTGGCTCATGCTGCTGCTGCCGTCCGCCTACTTGTTCTTCGGCGGGATCCGGGGCCACCTGCGTGATCCTCGGCTGCTGGCGCTGCAGCTGGCCGGGCTCGTGCTCTACCTCGTGCTGGCCGTCGTGGCCGCGTATGCCGAACCCGCGACCGCTGCGTGGATCGTGGCGGCTGGCTGGGGCTTCCACGCGCTATGGGACCTCGCGCATCACCGTGCCGACGTGGTAGCTCCCCGCTGGTGGTCCGAGTGGTGCGGCGTGGTCGACGCCGTCATCGCCGTCACCATTGTTCTGCTCTGGCTCTGATGGCCCCTAGCATCGGGCGGGTGCCGGTGGAGTTCGCCGTGGGCGACGAGCGAGGTGTGCGTGGAGCGCGATGGGCGATCCTCGCCTCGATCGCCGCCATCTGGGCCGGTTGTCTGGTCGTACCGGTGGTCGCCCTGGCCGACGAGACGCGCCCGGTCCGGCAATGGCTCGGCGTCGTGGGCCTACTGATCCTGACCGTTGCCTACGCCGCCACGCTGTACGCCGTCGCGACGCCGTCGGTGTCCGAACGGCACCGGCGGCTGCTCGGCGCCGGCTTCGCGGTGGCGTCGGCGCTCTCGATCGTGCTGGTGGCACCCGTCGGACCGACCGACCGGTACACGTGGGCCTGGATTGGCGGCGCCATAGCCGGCTTCGTCCCGCTGCTCATCCAGGGGTTCCGGCGATGGGCGGCGGCCGGTGCCGTCGTGGCCGTTGCGGTGGCCGTCGGGGCGATCACCGGCGGCTCGCCGCTGGTGTACGGCCTGATCGCCGCATCGGTCGGTAGCACCATCCTCGCGACCGTCCTGCTGCCGTTCTGGCTCTGGAACCTGCTTCTGCAGGCCAGAGCCGGGCGAGCGGCCCAGGCGCGGCTCGCGGTGACCGAGGAACGGCTGCGGTTCGCCCGGGACGTACACGACCTGCTCGGCCACCGGCTGGTCGTCATCGCGCTCAAGGCCGAACTGGCCGCCCGGCTGAGTGGCGTCGACCCGGACCGGTCCGCCCGGGAGGCGGCGGCGGCGCAGAACCTGTCGGCCTCGGCGCTGGCGGAGGTCCGTGCGGCCGTGACCGGCTACCGGACGGTCGACCTGGGCGACCAGCTACTGGCGGTGGAGAGCGTGCTGCGGGATGCGGGAATCCGCTGTACCGCCCGCCGTTCTGGGTTGGAGTTGCCGGCCGAGGCGGCGACTCAGCTGGCTCTGGCGCTGCGGGAAGGGTGTACGAACGTCCTGCGGCACAGCACCGCCGGATGGTGCACGATCGAGATCAGCCAGGAGACGACGGAGGTCCGGATGACCATGGCGAACGACGGCGCCGGGGCCGCGGCTCCCGACCGCCTCAGCTTCGGGCTCCGCGGCGCGGCCGAGCGCCTGGCAGCAGTCGGCGGCAGGCTGCAAACCCGGCGGCAGGGGGACGTCTTCACCCTCGATATCACGGTCCCGGCGTCGTGATCCGGGTCCTGCTCGCAGACGACGAGGAGTTGATCCGGGACGCCCTCGCCGCCCTGCTCGACCTCGAGACCGATCTCGAGGTGGTGGCCCGGGCGGCCGACGGCAGAGCCGCCGTCGAAGCCGCCCGGGCGCACCGCCCCGACGTCGCCGTCGTAGACCTGCAGATGCCGGGCCTGGACGGCTTGGAAGTCACCGCCGAACTGGCCCGGGTGCTGCCGTCGTGCGCGGTGGTGATCCTTACCGGTCGGGGCCGGCCACCACACCTGCGGCGAGCCCTTACCGCAGGCGCCAAGGGCTTCCTGCCCAAGGGATCGCCCGGCGGCGCGCTAGCCGATGTGATCCGTCGCGTCCACGGCGGCAGCCGGTACGTCGATCCGGCGCTCGCCGCTGACGCCCTCACCGCACCGCAATGCCCGTTGACCCAGCGAGAGCTCGAGGTACTTCGACTCGCGGAGCTCGATGTTCCGGTCGCCGTGATCGCGCGGCGGACAAGCCTGTCCGCCGGAACCGTACGCAACCACCTGTCCGCCGCCGTGGCCAAGCTCGGCGTCGCCAGCCGCGCCGAGGCGTTCCGGGTCGCCAGCGACAGCGGTTGGCTGTAGCGCCTCGAGATTCACGGGCAAGGCCCAGGACCGGCGCAGGGCTGTCCCGAAGGAACCCGCCGACGCCAGCAACAGGCATTAGGCTGACGGTCTCTGGTCTCAGGCAAGGGCGTCGGCCGGTCCGGCGAAACATTGAACCGGCGGGCGGAAAGGACCACGATCGTGACCGCGGACATCAGCACCGGCGCCAACCTCCTCATGCCTGCGGCGTTCTTCGGCCACGGAAACCCGATGAACGCCCTGGAGGTCAACCGCTACACCAGCGCCTGGAAAGCGTTCGGCGGGGCGGTGCCGCGGCCACGCGCCATCCTCGTGATCAGCGCGCACTGGTACATCAACGCCACCGCCGTCACCGCGATGCCGCGACCGCGAACCATCCACGACTTCTACGGATTCCCGCAGGCGCTGTTCGACGTCGAGTACCCCGCACCCGGGCTGCCCGAACTCGCATCCGAGATCAGCGACGTGGTGCATCCGACCTGGGTGGGCGCCGACGTCGACAGCTGGGGCATCGACCACGGCACGTGGTCGGTACTTGTGCACGCCTTCCCGGACGCTTCCATCCCGGTCGTGCAGCTGAGCATCAACGCCGATAAACCATTCGACTACCACCTCGAACTCGGTGCCAAGCTCGCGCCGCTGCGGGAGCGCGGTGTGCTCATCGTCGCCAGCGGCAACGTCGTACACAACCTGCGCGGCATGAACTGGAGCCTGGTCGACGACGGTTACGACTGGGCGCAGCGGTTCGACGAGGACGCGAAAACCCGCATGCTGAGCAGCCCGACAGACTTCGCGGCGCTCGACGGCCACCGCGATTTCCACAACGCCGTACCGACCCCGGACCACTTCATCCCCGCGCTGTACCTCGCCGGGCTGGCCGGAGCATCGCGCGCCGAGGACACCGACGTGCTGGTCGACGGCTACGCGTACGGGTCGCTGTCGATGACGGCCTACACGCTCGGGCTGCCGTGCCCGACGACCACCGGCGACAGAGGGTCGCCGCAGCCGCCGGCCGATCTCCCACCCGACGCGTCCAACATCTGAGGCGTCCGACACCTTCTCTGGCCCGCGGCAGAACCCTTCAGGGTGTGATCCTCTTGGCGCCACCGGATTACGCTGATTGACGAGGAACTGAGCTTGGGACCGCGGTGATGGGAAGGTCTCCAGTGGCAGACAACGATGCAGCCGGCGCGGCAGATGACGCACTCGCCCGCCTGCGTCGAAGGCGATTCGGGAAGCTGCCCGAGCGTCCGTCGCCCGCGGAGTTGGTGGAGCTGGTGGAGTCTGATCCAGCGAGGGAGACACACGAGCCCATCGAGCCCCGCCGCGAGTGGGGCTGACTTCGCGGCTACGGCGGTGGCAGGCGGCCGAGTAACCCCCGAATCATGACCCGGGTGGCGGGCCGCTGACGATCGGGTCCAACCAGGCGCGAGCCAATGGGCCGATCATGGGGAACTCCCTACTTCGCGCCGGAGAACCTCGGCATAGCGGCCGGTAATCGCGTCCTGTGCCTTGTGGTTTATCGGCCCGCTGAGGCGGCTGAGCAGGCAGCCGGGACGCGAGAACGCTCGGATGTCAAGCCAGACCTGGCCCTGGGGGGACAGCTCGACGATGAAGGCCTCTTCGCCGCGTTCCGGGTGGCCCGGAAGCGTGCCGTAGGCGAACCCGCGGCGAGCCGGCTCGTTCACCGCGTAGACCACGCGGCACGGCGCGGTGATGCTCAACCACCGCCAGCCAAGGGTCAACAGCACCACGCTGCCGGGAACCGCCGTGGGTTCCGAGGCAGCGACGGCGAATCCCGCTCGGCGGTGCATGTCCCATCGGGACAGAGCGTGAGCGGCTCGTTCGAAACCGGCGCGGCCGGCGCCCAACAGTTCCCGATGGTGGACATGGCGGTATCCGGCCGGAAGCGCACCGCGGGTCGCACCCTGTTCTGGGTACGTCAGGTCCGCTTCCCGTAGCGCCCTGCCGTCGAGACGCGTGCGGCCGAACCTCACGCCTGCCATTTTCTCCCGCCGCAGGCGTGGCCGCAGTCCACGGCACCGCGCTACGCGCTGATCGCCAGCTTCGAGTCCGGTGCAGCCCTGCAACGCTGGATTGACGCCAACGCCACCAGCGACGCCACCGCGATCGGGCGCTGAAGCATCGGCGGCCCCGCCGCTGCTCAACCGAGCCGTGGCTTGTCTAATCGGGACAGATGCGGGGCTCTGCGACCTGTCGCGCCGGCCGTCCGGCTCCTAAGATCGCGGCATGTCGATCCGCGACAGGTCGGCCGAGCTGCGCGGAAGGCTCGTCTTCGTGGTGGTCCTGAGTGTGGTGCTGCTGGCCAACCTGCCGCAGGCCCAAGGAAGTTCTGTGACAACATCGCCGCCGGTCGCACCGCCCGCCGTCGGGCCCACGTCGCGGTCGATGGTGGTGCCGTCGCTTC
>DASVMV010000308.1:0-13537 GCA_036384155.1 Micromonosporaceae bacterium | reverse complement strand
CGCCCATCCCCGCACCACGGGTCGGGCCGGTACCCGTCGTCGCGGTGCCCTCGCCGCACGAACCGCTCGAGCCGATGCTCGTCGGCATGGAGGAGGTCGGCACCGGGCTGCTCGACCGGCTCGACGCGATGCAGCGGGTGGCCGCCGCCGCGCCCGGCGGTCCATTGCTCGTCGTCGCCGGCCCCGGTACCGGCAAGACCCGCGCACTCACCCACCGGATCGCCTACCTGTGCGCCGAGCTGAACGTCTATCCCGAGCATTGCCTGGCCATCACGTTCACCCGCCGGGCTGCCGACGAGCTGCGCTCCCGGCTGGCCGGTCTGCTGGGCCCAGTGGCCGAGGACGTCACGGTGGCGACGTTCCACTCGCTCGGGCTGGCCATCCTGCGCGAGCAGGCGGCCGCCGCCGGCCTGCCGACCGACTTCCGGATCGCCGACGACGCCGAGCGGGCGGCGGCCCGCGCCGACGCCGGTGACGACGCCGCGGCGTACGCGAAACTGTTGCGCGGCCAGGATCTGGTCGACCTGGACGAGTTGGTGACCCTGCCGGTCCAGCTACTGCGCGACGACCCGCGGCTGGTGCGCCGCTACCGGGACCGCTGGCGGTGGATCTTCGTGGACGAGTACCAGGATGTCGACGCCACCCAGTACGAGCTGCTCCGGCTGCTGGCCCCGGCCGATGGCAACCTGTGCGCCATCGGCGACCCGGACCAGGCGATCTACTCCTTCCGCGGCGCCGACGTGTCGTACTTCCTCCGGTTCTCCCGCGACTTCACCGACGCCCGGCTGGTGCGGCTGACCCGCAACTACCGCTCTTCGGCGCCGATCCTTGCCGCCGCCGTCCAGGCCATCGCGCCGACGTCGCTGGTGCCGGGCCGCCGCCTCGACCCGGCCCGGCTGGACCCGGAGGCGCCGCTCGTGGGCCGCTACCCGGCTGCGTCGGTCGCCGACGAGGCCGACTTCGTCGTACGCACCGTCGATGATCTGGTCGGTGGCCTGTCGCACCGGTCGCTCGACTCCGGACGCGCCGAGGGCCGATCCGCCACCCTGTCCTTCTCCGACATCGCCGTCCTCTACCGCACCGACGCCCAGGCCGCGCCGGTCGTCGACGCGCTCGGTCGGGCCGGCGTACCGGTCCAGAAGCGGTCGCACGACCGGCTGCGGGACCGGCCCGGCGTCGCCGCGATCGCCCGGGAGTTGCGCCACGCCGGCGGGCTGGGTGGATCGCTCGC
The DNA here is from genome assembly GCA_036384155.1 of Micromonosporaceae bacterium. Taxonomy (GTDB): domain Bacteria; phylum Actinomycetota; class Actinomycetes; order Mycobacteriales; family Micromonosporaceae; genus DASVMV01. The sequence goes on along the minus strand of DASVMV010000308.1, from coordinate 12,306 downwards.
CGCCCGGGTACGGCTGACCGGGCAGGTGCTCGCCCAGCGGTACGCCGCGCCGACCCTGGACACGGCGGCCGCGGCGGCGCCGGAGGACATCTGGTCAGCCGTCGAGGTGCTGACCCCGTTGGCCATCCGGTGCGGTGACGACCTGGCCCAGTTCCTCGCGCAGATCGCCACCGGGGCCGAGGTGGACGCGCTTGACCCGCGCGCCGAGGCGGTGACCCTGCTGACCCTGCACGCCGCCAAGGGTCTGGAGTTCCCGGTCGTCTTCCTGATCGGCTGCGACGACGACCACCTGCCGCTGCGGCTGCCGGGCCGGACCCCGTCCGATGAGGAGGTCGCCGAGGAGCGGCGGCTGTTCTTCGTCGGGATGACCCGCGCGCAGGACCGGTTGTACCTGAGCCACGTACACCGGCGGCTGCGGTACGGCCGGGAGCGGGAGTGCCGGCCGTCGCCGTTCCTCGACGCCGTCGATCCGGGCCTGTTCGAGCCGCTCGGCGATGCCCAGCCGCGCCGGCCCAGAGACCGGCAGCTGCGGCTGCTCTGACCCGCGGTGGGCCGGTACGCCGGTTGCCGCCGCTACCGGCGGCCCGTACGCCGGTTGCCCGCCGCTACCGGCGGGCCGCCCGGTTGCCGCGCCCCCCGGTTACCGCGCCGCTCGGTGGCGACGACAAGCGCCACCCCGAGCAGGATCACTGCGCCGCCGAGCAGCACCTGAGGGGTCACCGGCTCGGCCACCAGCAGGGCACCCAGGGCCACCGCGACGACCGGGTTGACGTAGGCGTACGTCGCCACCAGGGAGATCGCCGCGTGCTGCAGCAACCAGACGTACGCGGTGAAGGCGATGAGCGACCCGGCCACCACGAGGTAGGCCAGCGCGGCCCAGGACCGGCCGGAGACCGCGGACAGGTCCACCGTACGCAGTTCTCCCCGGGCGACGGCCAGGACCGCCAGGCCGCTTGCGCCCGCGATCATCTCGTAGCCGGTGGCGACGAACGGGTCGGCGGGCATGGCGAGCCGGCCGGACAGGAACGAGCCGACCGACCAGCTGGTGGCGGCGGCCACGACGGTCAGCGCTCCGGCGACGGGCGCCGCACCGGCACCGTGGGAGGGCACGACGAGCAGCGTCAGCCCGGCGAACCCGGCCAGTACGCCGGCTACGGTGGCCAGCGGCGGCCGGTCCCCGGTGACCGCCCGCAGCACCACGACCAGCAACGGCACCGTGGCGATCAGCAGCGCCGCGATCCCGGACGGGACCGCGACACCGGGCGGCCCCGATTCAGCGAGCACGACCAGGCCGTTGCCACCGGCGAGCAGGAGTGCGCCGACGAGCGCCGCCGCACCGGCCTGCCGCCGCGTCACCGCCAGCGCTCCCCGCCCGCGGCGCAGGCGCAGGGCCATGGCGAGTACGGCGGCTGCGGCGGCAAACCGCGCAGCGGCCGACAACAGGGGCGGCAGAGTCTCCACCGTCACCCGACTCGCGAGGTAGGTGGAGCCCCATATGACATAGACGATCAGCAACGCCAGCCAGACCAACGCCGGCCGGGCGGCGGCCGCCGCTGCGCGCGTGGGGGGCGCCAGCGTGGGAGCCGGAGATGGTGGGTTGCCGGAGGGTGAGTTCATCAAGGAGTCACGCTACGGTGGCACAGCGGCGCTGCCGCCGGTGGCCCGGCTCTCCCACTCCTGCCTGGAGAACTGCATGCCTGACTACGGACCGCCCGGGGGGCCGCACCCGGGCCGCCCACCGGAGCCGTGGCCCGATCGCCGACCCGACGACCCGGACCAGCAGCCGACCCAGGAGTGGCGGCGCCCGGATTCCTGGGACAGCGCGGCGCCGCCGCAGTACGACCAGCCGGAGTCCGGATATCGGCCCTACCCGCCGCCCCAGCCCGGGCCGCGGTACGGCAACCCCGGGAGCGGGTACGGCCCGCCGCAGCCGTACCGGCCGGGCCACGGCGCGGCGGGTCCTGAGTCGACCATGCCGCTGCCCGCCTCGCTGCCGACCGGCTGGCGCGGCGGGAGCAGCAGTCGGACGCCGATCCTGGTGCTCATCGTCGTGCTCGCGCTTCTCGTGTGCGGTGGCGGTGGCACTGCCTGGTACCTCCTCCGGCAGGGCGACGAGCCGCAGACAGCCCAGCCGTCCGCGCTGCCCTCCGCCCCTCGGTCGAGCGACGCCAGCAGCACGGCGGCGACGCCGTCGGCCAGCCCGCCCGCGCCACAGTCCTCGACCGACGCCCGGTTCGTCAAGGTCGGCCAGTGCGTGAAGAACGAGGGCGCCGGCAGCAGGCCCCGGTTGGTCATCACCCGGTGCGCCGCGAAGTCGTACCAGGTGCTGGCCCGCTTCGACGGCGCCACGACCGGAGAGAACGACGCGAAGGCCAAGTGTGGCAAGGTGGTCGGTTACACCGACTGGTACTTCTTCAACAGCGAACTGGACGTGCTGGATTTCGTGCTGTGCCTCAAGCTGCGCTGAGCCAGCGGGTCAGCGGCGCCAGCGGGTCAGTGGCGCCAGCGGGTCGATGGGAGCCACGATGACGGACGACAACCCGATCGAACGCGCCCGCCAGCTCTATGAGCAGGCGGTTTTCGGCGGCGACCGCGGCGCGCTGCCGATCGCCGACCGGGAACTGGACGGCGTCGAGGCCGATCTGGCTCTTGCCCGGGGCCGCATCCTGCACGCCCGATTCCTCGAGGAGCGGGCGGAGGACCCACAGGAGCTAACGCTGTTCGAACGGGCAGCGGAGCTGTACCGGAAGCTCGGCGACGTGCGCGGCGAAGCCGAGTCCCTCTTCTGGGTCGGCACCTTTCACCAGGTGGTCCACGAAGACCACGACGCCGCCGCCGGGCCACTCGAGCGGTCGTACGAGCTTGCGGCAGCGGTGGGCGACAAGCTGACCCGCTCGTACGCGGTCCGGCACCTGGGGTTCGCCGACATGGCCGCGGGCCGGACGGAGGCCGCGCGGCAGCGGCTCGAGGAGTCGGTCCGGCTGCGCCGGGAGATCGACTTCCGGCCCGGCGTGGCCGCCGGCCTGATCGCGCTCGCCTACGTGGCGACGGCAGAAGGCGACCGCGGCCGGGCGTTGGCGCTCGTCGAGGAGGCGGGTGCGATCGCCGAGGACAGCGGCGCCCGCGGCATTCTCCGCTGGATCGAGGAGGCGCGAGCGGAGCTGTAGCGGCTGTCCAAGCCGAAATTCGCACAATTGACCTGGAGCTGAACCGCCGTGAGCCGCCGCCTGCAGGCCATCGTCGACCAGCTCGGCATCCGTCCGGGTGACCGGGTTCTCGAGATCGGCTGCGGCCACGGCGTTGCGGCCACGATGGTGTGCGAGCGCCTCGACACCGGCCACCTGACCGCCGTTGACCGGTCAGCCAAAATGATCGAGGCGGCCCGGCACCGGAACGCCGCGTACGTCGCCTCGGGCCGGGCCGAGTTCCTCGTCGCCGACCTCGAAAATCTCGACCTCGGGCGCCGCCGGTTCGACCTGATCTTCGCCGTCCGGGTGGCGCTCTTCCACCGGGAGCCGACGCGAGCCCGGGCCCTGGTCGAGCCGTGGCTCGCGCCCGGCGGGCGGATGGATACGTTCTACGACCCGCCGGGGACCTGACCGGGCGGACGCCCCCGCTCACGCGCCGCGGTACGTCCCGACACTCCACAGGTTGCCGTCGCGGTCGCGGAGGTCGAACCCACGCGAGCCGTAGTCGGTTTCGTGCAGTTCCTGCAGCACCTCGATACCCTCCGCCGCCTTGACCCGCTTCCAGATGTCATCGACGGTGGCCGCCTCGGCCGCCACGACATACACGCCCTGCGGCCCCAGGGCGCCCCACGCCCCGGGTTTGTTGCGGGAACCGAACATCACACCGCCCCCGTCGGGCCACCGCGCCTCGGCATGTTCCACCGTGCCGTCGTCGCCGCGGTACATGGCTGTGACCACGAAGCCGAGCACGTCGGTGAGGAGGCGGACGCCGGCGTCGACGTCGGTGAAGCCGACGCTCGGCCAGACGGTGGGCGTGGGCGGACCGGCCAGGGTCCGTACGGTCTGCTCGCTCATGCCGGTCATTCTGCTGACCGGGCCGGTGCCGAGTCTTGAACGAATGGGAACTCCTCGAGCAGCCAGACGCCGATGCTGCACCCAGCCAGCGCCCGCCATTCCCGGGCGAGGTGCGACTGGTCGGCATAACCGCACCGGGTAGCGATATCGACCAGCGCGGGCTGCTGCGAGACGACCAGCAACCGCCGGGCCGCCTCGAACCGCGCGATGCGCGCCGCCTGCTTCGGCGTGAGCCCGGTAGCCGACCGGAACCGCTCCGACAGGTGCCGCCGGCTGCATCCCAGGTGTGCGGCCACCGCGGTGACCCGGACCCGCCCGTCGCTCTCGAAGATCACCCGCCACGCCTCGGCCACGTCGGCGGAGACCTCGGCGGTCGCGGCGCCGAGCCGGCTCAGCAGCGCCGCGTCGAGCAGCCGGAACCGCGCCGGCCAATCGTTCGTGCCGCGGAGTTCGTCGACGAGTTGGTCGACGCGTGCCCCGACGAGATCCGCCAGGGCGACGGTGTACCCGCCCAGTTCGGCGGCGGGTACGGCGAGCAGCGCTCCGGCACCCAGCGGCGTGAGCGCGTACTGCAGACCTTCCTGCGGCAGGGAGGCGTCGATCAGGGCCGGGGATATGTGCAGTCCGCCGACGACCGCGTGCGCGGCGACCGAGCCGCCGAGCCCGGCCACCCGCAGGGGTGCGTTCAGGTCCACGACCAGGGTGAGGTGACGCGACGGTAGGCCGCGGTGCAACCCCGTCGGGTTGGCCGGTACCCGATACCCGTGCGCACTCGCGACGAACGGCCGCAGCGGTGGCGGTGGAACGTGCGTATGGAACGACACCCCTCGATCATGCCCCGCCGGGTTGTTCTTGGCATCGACGAGCCCCAGGATCGGGAGACATGATCGGACGCTTGCACCACGTGGTCATCGACTGCCCGGACCCAGCGAGCCTGGCTGCCTTCTACTCGGAGCTTCTCGGCCTGCCCATTACGTACCGCAGCGACGACTGGATGGTGATCGCCCGGAGCGACACCACCTCAGGCATCGCGTTCCAGCTCGCACCCGACCACCAGCCGCCGGAATGGCCCGACCCGGATCGGCCGCAGCAGTACCACATGGACGTCATGGTGGACGACCTCGACGCCGCGGAACCGCTGGTGCTGGCGCTCGGCGCCCGGCGACTGCCGGCCCTGGCCGACGGCCCCCGGGTTTACGCCGACCCCGCCGGACACCCGTTCTGTGTGATTCCTCGTCCGACGTGGGCTCCGCCGGTCCACGCCGGGCACGGCGCCGTCGCCGAGGACCGTGAAGGAGATTCATCGGCGGGGGCGGCACACGGCTATCGGAAACTAGGTCAGTCTAGATGTGTTGCTAGAGAGCTCTAGATTGCGGTCGACGCGGTAGTGCCTGCCCCCAGCGGCGACACGCCGATAGCGGCGTCTACCCGTTTCTACCGGACGTCCTAGACGGCCCGATACAGTCCGATTCATGGATCCGGTCCGCAATCCGTACGCGCCGGGTGCCGGTCAGCGGCCGCCGGAACTGGCCGGTCGCGACCGCGAACTCGAGGTCTTCAACGTCGTGCTGGAACGGGTTGCCCGCGGCCGGCCGGAACGCAGCCTCGTGCTCACCGGGCTGCGTGGGGTCGGCAAGACCGTGCTGCTCAACACCCTGCGCTCGCAGGCGATCGGCCGGCTCTGGGGCACCGGCAAGATCGAGGCGCGGCCCGACCAGTCGCTGCGCCGGCCGGTGGCCGCGGCCCTGCACATGGCGATCCGGGAACTCGCCCCGCAGCACCGGGCACCGCAGCGGATCGATGACTTCCTGGGCGTACTCAAGGCGTTCGCCCTGCGGGCGAACACCGGCGCGGGCGGCCGCGGCGGAAGCCCGCCCCGGCTGCGCGACCGCTGGCAGCCCGGCATCGACGTTCCCGCGGCCAGCGGCCGCGCCGACTCCGGCGACATTGAGATCGACCTGGTCGAGCTGCTCTCCGACGCTGCCGGCGTCGCCACCGACGTCGGCACCGGAGTGGCGATCTTCATCGACGAGATGCAGGACCTCGCCGCCGAGGACGTCTCGGCACTCTGCGCCGCATGCCATGAACTGTCCCAGCTCGGCGGACCGCTGATCGTCGTCGGCGCCGGCCTGCCCCACCTGCCCGCCGTCCTGTCGGCCGCGAAGTCGTACTCCGAACGGCTCTTTCGCTACCAGCGCATCGACCGCCTCGACCGGATCGCCGCCGACCAGGCGCTGTGTGCCCCGGCCGCGCGAGACGGGGTCGAGTACGAGCAGAAGGCGCTCGACCTGCTGTACGAGAAGTCGGGCGGCTACCCGTACTTCGTCCAGGCATACGGCAAGGCCACCTGGGACCACGCGCCAAGCTCCCCGGTGACCGCCGCCGACGTGCGGGTGGCCGCGCCGGAGGCGGAAGCGGAACTGGCGGTCGGCTTCTTCGGTTCCCGGTTCGAGCGGGCCACCCCGGCCGAACGCGAGTACATGCGGGCGATGGCCGCGCTGTCGCGGGTGGACGGCGGTTCCGGTGCCGCCGCCGGCGAGCCGAACGACGACCTGGACGCGGCCGTGCCGACCGCGGAGATCGCCCGGTCGCTGGGCCGCCGGCCGGCCAGCCTGTCGCCGGCCCGCGACGCCCTCATCAAGAAGGGCCTCATCTACTCCGGCGAGCGCGGCACGGTGGCATTCACGGTGCCGCACTTCGGCCGCTATCTCCGTACGCAGCCCGGCTGATCCGACCAATCCGCAAGGCTGGACTAGACCGCCGCCCACGCCGCCGGGTAGCGCACCTCGCCACACGGCGGTGGTGGCGCTCCGCTGGTGTCGTTCGCCAGGACCAGCGCCTGCCAGGGATCGCCGAGACCCGACCACGGGCTGGCGAGGCCCAGCTCCGCCGCGGGGCGGAAGCCGAACCGGCGGTAGTAGGACGGGTTGCCCAGCACCACGACCAGCCGCTCGCCGAGCTCGACCGCGGCGTCCAGTGCCGCCTGCACCACGTCGGTGCCGTATCCCCGGCCGTGCCGCTCCGGCAACACCGCGACCGGCCCCAGCGCGAGCGCCGGCTCCGCGCCGGGACCCACCCATACCCGGCTCAGCAATGCGTACGCCACGAGTTCGCCGTCGGCCTCCGCCACCATCGACAGCTCGGGCAGCCAGGCGTTGCTGCGGCGCAGCCCGTCAACGAGGGCCACCTCGGCCGGCACCGCCACGCCGGTACCGGCGAACGCGGCCGCGACGATCCGTCGGATCGCCGGTGGATCGGCCGGACCCTCGGGGCGCAGCCGCAATGTCGCCACGGTTGGCGACGGTACCGAATCGACGCAGCCGTCGTACCGGACTTGGCCGGAGCCCGAGTCCGGTAGTTCGAGGGGTAGCCATGGCTCGAAGCGGGTAAGACTTGACCCATGAGACCGGTACGTTCTGCGGCGCGCGCCCTGCTGAGCGGGATCTTCGTGGCGAGCGGTGCCCGCGCCGTCACCAATCCCGAGCCGTTCGTCACCCGCGCCAAGACCGTCACCAGCCGCGTCGGCCCGCTGGCGGAACGGATCGATCCGCGGCTGCCCACCGACCCCGCGACCCTGGTCAGACTCAACGGCGCCGTGCAGTTGGTGGCCGGGCTGATGCTGGCCACCGGTCGTTTTCCCCGGCCGGCCGCCGCTGCGCTGGCCGGAAGCCTGGTGCCGACCACCCTCGCTGGCCACTCGTTCTGGACGACAGCCGATCCGGCGGAGCGTGCGCAGCACCGGACGCAATTCATGAAGAACCTCGGCCTGCTCGGGGGCCTGCTCCTCGCGGCGGCGGACACCCAGGGCCGGCCGAGCCTGCGCTGGCGGACCAGCCGGGCCGTGAGTGGCCGGCGTCGGTCAATGCAACGCGCGGTCCGGTCCGCCCGTCGCGACGCACGCATCGCCGTCAAGGCGGCCAGTACAGCGCGCCGGCTGCCGGGCCGCTAGCGGCTACCGGCTTACCCCGGAAGGTCGCGAATCGCCCCAATCGCCCGCCCGGCGCAACGTAGCGGAAAAGTCCCGAAGCAATGTGGGATCGGACACGGTCGCATAACGTGGCGGGCAACAGGTTGGCGACTCGCTCTAGGCTGCTTGACGGACCTGGGCGATCAGCACAACTCGGTACGGGGGGTGGCGAGGGCATGCCGGCGACCGTCGAACGACGGACGGGTGCGCCCGCCGCCGCCCCCGAGCGTCGGGCCGGCAGGTCGATCGACCGCCCGACCGCCGTACGCCTGGCCGTGGTGGTCGGTGCCTTCGCGGCCGCGTGGATCGTCATCGAGACGCTGGGCCGGCCATACACGTTCTTCGACATGAAGATCTACCACGGTGCCGTGGTCTGGTGGTCCAAGGGCTACGGGCTGTACGACTTCGTCGCGCCGCGGGTGAATCTGGGTTTCACCTATCCGCCGTTCGCGGCCCTGGTCATGTTGCCGATGGCGATCCTGCCGCTCGGTCTGGCCGGCTGGCTGAACGTCGTGTTCAGCGTCGCCGCGCTCGCCGTGGTGCTCGCCGCGCTGCTGCGCCCGCTCGCCGACCGGCACGGGTGGCCGCTGTGGTTCACGGTCGGTATCGCCGTACCGCTGGCGGCCGCCCTGGAGCCGGCGCGGGAGACCCTGGGGTACGGCCAGGTCAACCTGCTGCTGTTCGCGCTGGTCATCGCCGACCTTGTGGCGCTGCGCTGGCGGGCCCGCGGCGGCGCCCGGCCGATGGCCGACGCCGCACCGCTGCGGCGATTCTGGCTGAGCGGCGCGTGGGCCGGCGTCGGCATCGGACTGGCCACCTCGATCAAGCTCACGCCGGCGCTGTTCATCTTCTACCTGATGGTCACCCGGCAGTGGCGGGCGGCCGGCACCGCCATCGCCACCGCGATCGGCGCCACCCTGGTTGCCCTGTCGGTCGCCGGCCACGAGACGGCCACCTACTTCACGACCGTGCTGTGGCAGACCGACCGGGTCGGCGACACCGACATGACGCCGAACCAGTCGCTCGCCGGGGTACTGGCCCGCCTCTACGACTCGATGGAAACGCCCGGCCTGCTCTACGTGTCGTTCGCGCTGGTCCTGCTGGCGGTCGGCATCACCCGGGCCGCCAGTGCCCACGATGAGGGCGACGAACTGACGGCGTTCACGCTGGTCGGCCTGACCGCCAACGGCATCAGCCCGATCTCGTGGACCCATCACCTGGTCTTCGTGATTCCGGCGGTGCTCGTGCTGGCCGACGCGGCGCTGCGCCGGCGGGCCGCGAGTCGCAGCTTCCCCCGTCGGTTGGGAGTGTCGTCAGGCGGAACCTCGGCCGCCGTATCCGGGCTGCGCAGCCCGATCTGGTTCCCGACGCTGACCGGTCTCCGGCACGGCGCCGCCGCGCTCGGCCTCTACCTGCTCTTCCTCATCTCGCCGATCTGGATGTTCGAGCACCGGCTGCCGGACGTGTCGCACTATCAGGATGGTCTGTTCGGGGCCCTCATGGAGAACTCGCTGGCGATCAGCATCATCGTGCTCGTCGCCGCCCTGCCCTGGCGGCCGGGCGCCGATCCGGTGTTCTACGCCGAGCAGCCGGCGCGAGCGGGCCACCGGCCCGTGCCGGCACCCTGACTACGGACAGTTCACCCATTCCTCGGTGCCGTCGGCGAAGACCTGGCACTTCCACACCGGCAGCCGGGCCTTGACCTCGTCGACCAGTCGGGCGCAGGCGGTGAAGCCGGCGCCACGGTGGGCCGTGCTGACCGACGCGACGAGCGCCACGTCGCCGATCTCCAGCGGCCCGATCCGATGTGACACGGCTAGCGCGTACACCGCCGGATCGGCCGCGATCTCGTCGGCGACCGCCCGCAACACGGCGCGAGCGCTCGGGTGGCCCTCGTACTCGAGCCGGGTCACCGGCCGGCCGTGGTCGTGGTCGCGGACGACACCTTGGAACGACACCACCGCCCCGGCCCGCCGGTCGGCGACCGCGGCCTCGTGCGCGGCGAGGTCGAGCGGCTGGTCCGTGACCTCGACGATAATCGTGCGCCCGGTCGCTGCTGCGGTCACGGCCCCTCCCCGGGCAGGATCGGCAGGGGTACGACCGGCACCCGCGCGCCGGGCTCCCCCCGGGTACCCGGCTCGATGACGGCGAAGCCGTCGGCCTGGGCCAGACCGCGCAGCATCGCGGAGCCGGTGTGCCGGAGGGGGTGGGCGGTGCCCGCGGCGGCGTCGAGGCGTACCAGCGCCAGATGGGTGTAGTCGCCGCGGCCGGGTATCGGCTCGGCGAGCGTGGCCGCCGGCAGCGATGGCAGCGCCCGGCCGTTGAGGCCCGCCAGGAGCGGAGCCACCAGCGAGACCAGGGCAACGACGGCCGACTGCGGGTTGCCGGGAAGTCCGGCCACGAACCGGGTGCGACCGTCGGGCCCGGGCACGCGGGCCATCAGCATCGGGAAACCCGGGCGTACGGCCACCGTGTTCACGACGTACTCGGCGCCGATCTCGGCGAGCGCCGGGTGGAGGTGGTCGACCGGCCCATGCATTGTGCCGCCCGTGGTACACACGAGATCCGCGTCGGCCAGCGCGGCACGCAGCGCCTGTACGTGGTCGGCAAGGGTGTCGGCGACCGGGCCGACGGCCGTTGCGACGGTGCAGCCGTAGCGCCGCAGCCAGGCCGGTACGGCGGGGCCGAGGGCGTCCCGCACCCGCCCCGCGCCGGGCGGGCCGGCGGTCAGCAACTCGTCGCCGAAGACGGTCACCGCCGCCCGAGGTGGATGGCGCACCACAAGTTCGTCGTATCCGCATGAAGCGGCGAGCCCGATCACGCCGGGGGTGACCGCGATGCCGGCGGGGAGCAGGGCATCACCGACGTATGCCTCTTCGCCGGGCGACCGCCACTCGGGCACCGCCCGCAGTTGGCCGGCGACCCGGCCGTCAGCGGTTCGCGTCGACTCCTCCACCCGGAGCACGCCAGTGGTGCCGGCCGGGACCATCGCGCCGGTGGCAATCTCCACCGCGGTGCCGTCCTCGGCCAGCGGCGGGGGAGCGGCGCCGGCCAGGATCCGACCCACCGGGCGCCAGGGACCCTCGCCGCGTACCGCCCAGCCGTCGACGCTGGACGTGGGGAACGCCGGCAGGTCGGTCCGGGCGGTGAGGGGTTCGGCCAGGGTGTGGCCGTCGGCGCTGGACAGCGGACGGCGGACCGGCTCGGGCGCGGCGGCGAGACCGGCGGCATGCACGAGTGACCGCGCCTCGGCCCACCCGACCGGCGCGCTCGACGCAGCGGCGGTGCCGGCACCCACTGCGGTTTCCGTGCTCACCTGGGTGAGCCTATCGCCTGGGCCGGACGGTTCCGCTCGGCGGCCGGGTCAGGTCCCGGTGTGGTCGCCGCCGCGCACCTGGTCGACGGCGTGCGAAAGGATCGGCCCGAGGACGGCGAGCCCGTCGCGCGCACCGCCGCTGGAGCCGGGCAGGTTGACGACCAGGGTGTGCCCGACCACGCCGGCGACGCCGCGGGAGAGCGCGGCGGTGGGCACCTTCATCCGGCCGTGTGCCCGGATGGCCTCGGCGATGCCGGGGATCTCGTAGTCGAGCAGATGCCGGGTGACGTCCGGCGTCCGGTCGGTCGGGCTGATCCCGGTGCCCCCGCTGGTTACGACCACGTCGATCCCGTCGGCGACCGCCTGCCGCACGGCCTGCCCGACCGGTTCGCCGTCCGGCACGACGACCGGTCCGTCGACCGTGCAGCCCAGGTCACCCAGGCCAGCTACGAGCAGCGGGCCGCTGGTGTCCGCGTACACCCCGGCCGCCGCCCGGTTGGACGCCACGATCACCCGGGCCCGGATCACGGCCGGCCCTCCGGCCGGTTCCAGGCACCGGTCTTGCCGCCTTCCTTGCGGAGCACGCGTACCCCGTCGATCGACGCGGCCGGGTCGACGGCCTTGATCATGTCGATCAGGGTCAGCGCGGCGGTCATCACGGCGGTCAGCGCTTCCATCTCCACGCCCGTGCGGTCGGCGGTCCGGACCGTGGCGGTGATCTCGACGGTGGTGTCGCCCGGAGTGAGGTCGATCGTGACGCCGTGCAGGGCGATCGGGTGGCAGAGCGGGACCAGGTCGGGAGTCCGCTTCGCTCCCATGATGCCGGCCACCCGCGCCACCGCGAGGGCGTCACCCTTGGGCAGGCCGTCCCGGCGGAGGAGGCCGATCACCTCGGCGGTGGTGTGGACCCAGCCGGACGCGATCGCCCGGCGGACCCCCGGTTCTTTGCTGGACACGTCCACCATGCGGGCGGCTCCGCT
>DASVMV010000307.1:0-2033 GCA_036384155.1 Micromonosporaceae bacterium | reverse complement strand
CTTCGTCATCGGCGACGACGCGACGATCGCCGCCGGCGTGGTCCTGGCCCTGGCCGCCACCGCCATCCTGGCCCACTACCACGTACCCGCCTGGTGGCTGCTCCCCGCCGCCGCCGTCGTCCTCCTGGCCCTGTCGCTGGCACGGGCTCGACGCACCCAGCGGTAGCCCCTGTCCTTTGGAGCCCCGACGGAAGCCGCATCGCCTACAGCAGTCCCGGCAACGGCGACATCTACGTCATCAACGCCGACGGCACCAACCCGACCCGGCTGACCAGCGATCCGGCGCTGGATTTCGGTCCCGCCTGGTCGCCGGACGGCACCCAGATCGCGTTCACCAGCGGCCGCGGATCCGCCACCGGTGCGCAGGCCGTGTACGTCATGAACGCGGACGGCAGCAACCAGCACCCGGTCCACCCGTTCGGTTACCAGACCGTTGCAGCCTGGCAGCCGCTGCGATGATCCCTAACGGGCCACAATTCAAAACGTATTCCCCGAAAGCAAAACGCCGGCCGCGTTTCCGCTGGTCGGCGTCTTGTCAGCCCGGCGAAGAGCTGGTGGCCAGGGGCGGGGTCGAACCGCCGACCTTCCGCTTTTCAGGCGGACGCTCGTACCAACTGAGCTACCTGGCCGTGCTCCGGCTCATGGTACCCGCGGCCGTGTTCGGCCAGGTACCCACGTGCCCTATAAGCCGGACGCCGCGCGGATCTCGCACGGCGTCCGGGCTTGGCGGTCCTGACGGGACTTGAACCCGCGACCTCCGCCTTGACAGGGCGGCGAGCACTCCAACTGCTCCACAGGACCTTGCGTCGGCCGGCTGACCAGCAGCTCGACCGTGTGCCCCCAACGGGATTCGAACCCGTGCTACCGCCTTGAAAGGGCGGCGTCCTAGGCCGCTAGACGATGAGGGCGGCCCCGCCATCATCGCACATGGCGACCGAGGCGGCTGAGCTCCCATCCGGCCCCGCCGGAGGCTTGCAAAGCATACGCGATCCCCGACCGCTCGCCAAAACCGATAACGGCCACCGGATCACCCGGCCGTCCGGCCGGATCGCCGGTACCCGTCAGGTCGCCTCCTCCGGCCCGTGCGTGGGTGGCTTGGAGACCTCGCCCATGCCCGAGGTCGGCAGTGGGATCAGCGTGAACCGGCTCTGCAGGTTGGGCAGGATCGTCCGGAGCGCCTGTACCGTCTGGGAGCGGTCGCCGCCGCCGTCGTGCATCAGCACGATCGACCCGGCGTGCGTGTGCGTGAGCACGTTGTTGATGATCGACTGCGTACCCGGGCGGGACCAGTCGGACGGGTCGACGTTCCAGTCGATCGACTGCATGCCCATGCTCGCCGCGATCGAGACCGTCAGCGGGCTGAAGTTGCCGCCCGGGTTGCGGAAGTACGGGATGGGTACGCCGGGCACGATCGCGTGGATGGCGTCGGCGGTCCGCTGCAGTTCGGAACGGATCTGGGCCTCGGTGCGGGTACGCAGGTTGAGGTCGTGCGACCAGGTGTGGTTGCACAGCGTGTGGCCCTCGGCGACGATCCGGCGGATCAGGTCGGGCGAGTAGTCGCCGATCATCCGGCCGATGATGCAGAACGTCGCGTGGATGCCGTACTGCTTGAGCAGGTCGAGTACCTGGGCGGTGTTCCCGCCGGGGCCGTCGTCGAAGGTGAGCGCGACCGACGCGGTACCCGTCGTGTTGATCGTGCCGAACGGACCGCCGTGCCCGAACGGGAGCATCGGTCCCGCACTGGACGGCGGCGATGGTGGTGGGGCCGACGGCGGGCCGGCCGTCGGGGACGGTGAGTGCGACGGTGAGCGGGACGGCGAGCGCGACGCCCCGTGGGTCGGCCTGAGCTCGCCACCGGCGCCCTGACCGGAGGCCGCGGCCGATGGCGTCCTGCTCGGCTGGAATGCGATCGGCCGGCTGACGTCACCGGCGGTGCAGCCGGCCAGGAACATGCTCACGAGCGCGGTGGCGAGCACGCGGCTGCGACGCTGGACCATGGCGGTGACTCCGACTTCGGTGGCGATGCGGGCGGG
>DASVMV010000306.1:0-2219 GCA_036384155.1 Micromonosporaceae bacterium | reverse complement strand
GCCGGCCGCGCAGGCGCTGCCAGCGGGCGAGCGCGTCGGCGAGCACCATCGAGTACGCGTGCCCGATGTGCGGGGCGTCGTTGACGTGGTAAATGGGGTGGTCACCGTTTCGACGCGGTCGATCCGCGCCGTGCTACCGCTGGCCCTCGGGGGCCCGGCGCAGAAGCATTGCGTGTGCATCGGCACGCACAGCAGGAGGCTAACCGGGAATGCGCCGGGCACCCGGATTCCCGCACCAGGGCGCTACGGCGTACTGGTTCAGCCGGCCGGCTCGGCGAGCACGGTCGGTTCGCTGATCGCGAAGCGCGCCTCCACGCTGGCATGAACGGTCTGCACCTGCGGGTCCAGGTCGAGCTGCGGTCCCGCTTCCTCCCCGCCCCGCCCGCGAAACGATGCCGCCATGGCCATGATCGGCTGCGGGCCCGTCCCGACATCGTTGATTTCCAGCAGTCCGGTTACCCGCGCGCCCACGGCCTCCGCGTACTCGCGGGCCCGGGCGATAGCCGCGGAGATCGCGGCACGTCGGGCCTCGCGGTGCACCGGGCTGTCGGGACGTATTTGCCACCACGGCCCGGCCACCGTGGTCTGGTCATGGTCGGCCAGGCGCAGCATCAGCTCACCGACCAGGGTGAAGTCGACGACCGTCACCGTCGTGCTGACCGTCCCCTGATACGCCACGACCTTCATGCCGGGTTTCTTGTAATCCGGCCAGACGTTCAGCGCGCCCGTCTCCCGCCGCTCGATCACGTCGCCGTAGCCGTCGATCAGGGCGCGGACGGCCGCAGCCCGCTCGGTCAGCCGGGCGAGGGTGGTCTGTCGATCTCGCTCCCGGGCCATCACCGTCACGCCGAAGCGGGCGATCTCCGGCGGCACCTCCTGTAGCGACTCGCCGCGTACCAGGACCACCGGGCCATCCGTCACGAGACATCACCCTAGACGGCGTACGCCCGGTCCGCTCGGGTCGCCGAGCAACGTTGATCCACTCGATGTCCGCGGTACCGGGGCATCGCCGGTCGAGATCAACTCCGTATCGCTGATATCGGGCTATCCCCGCCATTGCCGGACACACCCCGATATCGCCGATGCCGAGTCGATCAAGCGAGCGGAGCCCCGTGGGTTGATCAAAAGGGAAGGAGCCGGGGGGCGGACGGAAGGAGCCGGTCCGCGGCTCTCACCCGGCCAGCCGCCGTACGGCCGCGGACACCCGCTCGTCCGACGCGGTCAGCGCCACCCGGACATGCCGGTTGCCGGTAGGCCCGTAGAAGTCGCCGGGCGCCACCAGGATGCCCTTGCCGGCGAGCCAGTCGACGGTGGACCAGCAGTCCTCGTCGCGCGAGGCCCACAGATAGAGGCCGGCCGCCGAGTGCGAGATGGCGAAACCGGCCGCGATCAGGGCCGCTCGCAGGTGGTCGCGCCGCGCTGCGTACCGCGACCGCTGGGCGGCGACGTGGGCTTCGTCGTTCACCGCGGCCACCATCGCGGCCTGGACCGGCGCCGGCACGATCATGCCAGCGTGCTTGCGTACCGCCAGGAGTTCACCGACGAGGCCGGGATCGCCCGCCACGAAGCCGGCCCGGTAGCCGGCCAGGTTGGACCGCTTGGACAGCGAATGCACCGCCAGGACGCCCTCGGTGTGGTCGCCGCACACCTCCGGTGAGAGCACCGAGACGGGGGTCTCCTCCCAGCCCAGCGGCAGGTAGCACTCGTCGCTGGCGACCACGGCCCCGCGTTCTCGGGCCCAGGACACGACCTTGCGCAGATGCGCCGGCGGAAGGACCTGCCCGGTGGGATTGGCCGGCGAGTTGAGCCAGACGAGCCGGACGCGGGGCGAGGGGCCGAGGGCGGTCAGCGAATCCGAGCGCACCACCGTGGCACCGGCGAGCCGGGCACCGACCTCGTACGTCGGGTAGCAGACCCGCGGGATGGCCACCACGTCGCCCGGCCCGAGGCCGAGCAGGGTGGGCAGCCAGGCGACCAGTTCCTTGGAGCCGACCGTGGGCAGGACGCCGCAGTTGGCCGGATCGGCGCCGCAGGTCCGTTGGACGTAGCCGTACAGCGCCGCCCGGAGATCCGCCGACCCCGCGGTGAGCGGGTAACCCGGCGCGTCGGCGGCGGCCGCCAGCGCCCGTTGGATCACGTCCGGAACGGGGTCGACCGGCGTACCGATCGACAGGTCGACGGCGCCGTCCGGGTGGCTGGCGGCCTTGCCCTTGGCGGCC
>DASVMV010000305.1:0-4498 GCA_036384155.1 Micromonosporaceae bacterium | reverse complement strand
GGTAGCCGCCCCAGGCCCAGGGCCGCGGCGGTGACGGTGGCGGCGGTGGATCCGGCCGACACGACGGCGTCGGCACGGCCGGCCGCCGCCGCGGCGACCGCGGCCCGCACCGTGGTGTCCGGTTGCATGGCGCGGGTGGGGGCGTCGGTCGTGGCGACCGCCGACCGGACCGGCCGGTGGGTGACCCGGCCGCGGTCGACCGAGGCGAGCAGCCCGACGAGCCGGTCGGCCACCATGGCCGGACCGACGAGCACGAGATGCAGATCAGGGTCGGCGCCGAGGGCTCGCAGAGCGCCGTCAACCACGACGGCGGGGGCATCGTCCCCGCCGAGGAGGTCGACGGCGATCCGCGCGGTGCCCGGCTCCAGCGGGATGCCAGCCGTGCTGCTCAGGCTGGCCGAGGGAGCCGGTGCACCGGGCAATCGCCAGTTCGTGCGCGCCCGACCAGCGGCCGGAGGCGTCACGGTCGAAGTCAGACCTCGATGACCTGGCGGCCGTTGTAGGTGCCGCAGACGCCGCACGCGGCGTGCGGCAGCGTCGGGGACTTGCACTGCGGGCAGGGGACGGTCGCGACCACCGTGGCCTTCCACTGCGCCCGACGGTGGCGGGTGTTGCTGCGCGACATCTTGCGCTTCGGAACGGCCACAGTTCTTACTCCTCTTTGCGGGTCAGTTGCGACAGATTCGCCCAACGCGGGTCGATCTGCTCGTGGCTGTGGTCAGCCGGCAGTTCGTCCCAGTGCACCCCGCAACCGGGGCACAGGCCTGGGCAGTCGTCCCGGCACAGCGGGTTGGTCGGCAGAGCCAGCACGACCGCGTCCCGCAGGGCCGGCTCCAGGTCGATCAGGTCGCCCTGCATCCGGCCCACCTCGTCGTCGTCGGTGGTCTCGTCCGTGGTGCTGTTCTCGTAGGCGTACAGCTCCTGGATCGGGACCTCCACCGAGTCGCCGATCGGGCGCAGGCACCGGCCGCACTCACCGCGGGTGGGAGCGCTCGCCGTGCCCGACACGAGCACGCCCTCGGAGACCGACTCGAGTCTCAGATCGAGGCTCAGGTCGGCGCCTTCCGGCACGCCGATCAGCTCCAGGCCGAGGTCCGCCGGCGCCGGGACCACCCGCTTCACGGTACGCAAGGCACCAGGTCGGCGCGGCAGTTCCTTCGTGTCAAGGACCAGCGGCGACCTGGGGTTGAGGTGAATCGGCGAATGTTTGGGCATGATCAGACTCCGGCCTGGAAGAGGCCGACGAAGAAGATTACCTGAGGCCGGGCCGCGGCGTCGAACCGGGCTCGCGGCGCAGAAGGCTCAAACAGCTCAGAAGGGCAGGGGGCGCTCGTTTTCGTCACCGGCGAAAGTGCCGATCTCCCGCAGGGCGTGCATCTTGTCCCGACCCCGCTCGATCGAGGCCAGGGCGCGGGTCAGGAACTGCTCGAAGTTCGCCAGGGCGGTGTCGACGTAGTCGTCGACCTCCTCCCGCAGTCGCTGCGCCTCCGTGCGGGCCTCGGCAATGATCCGGGCGCCCTCGTGCTCGGCCGAAACGGTGATCTCGTTCACCGACACCAGCCGGGCGTGCTCCGCCTCGCCTTCGCTGATGATCCGGTCGGCCTCCCGCTTTCCGGCGTCCATGATCTTGTCGCGCTCGTCGAGCAGGGCCGAGGCCCGGCGCAATTCGGCCGGGAGGTCCCGGCGCAACTGCTCGAGCGTGCCGATCATCTCGGCACGGTCGACCATGCAGTTGGCTCGGGACATGGGCACGGCCCGCGCCGCCTCCACCATGGCGATGATCTCGTCGATGCGGTCGAGCGGGTCCACCGGCATCTCACCCCTGTCGTTCGTGGCCGACCTACATCATGGGGGGTCGGACCGCAATGCTGCTCCACCAATGATGCGATCCACGCCGGACGGGTGTACCGACCGCCCCGGCGCGCCGGTCGATCAGCCGGTGCGCCGGTCAGCGAGCCGGGCCATCAGCCGCTGCCGGACCGGCTCGGGCAGGTGGGCGGACACGTCGCCGCCCCACTTGGCCACCTCTTTCACCAGGCTTGACGAGAGGAACGAGTAGAGGGGGTTGGTCGGCATGAACAGCGTCTCGACGCCGGCCAGCCCGATGTTCATCTGGGCCATCTGCAACTCGTAGTCGAAGTCGCTGACGGCGCGCAGACCCTTGATGACGACAGCCGCGTCCTGGGCGCGGCAGAAGTCGACCAGCAGCCCGCGGAAGGACTCGACTCGCACGTTGCCGTACGTCTTGGTCACCTCGCGCAGCATGGCGATGCGTTCGTCGACCGTGAAGAGCCCCTGTTTGGCCTGGTTGACCAGGACGCCGACGACCAACTCGTCAACCAGGCGGCTGGCCCGGCCGATGATGTCGAGATGACCATTGGTGACCGGGTCGAACGAGCCGGGACAAACCGCGCGTCTCATGATCGGCGACCGTACCAAAGGGTCGTCTCGCCGTAGCGACGGCTGCGCCCGCCGGTGATTCCCTCCACCCAGGTGACGGGCCCGGTCCGGCTGGACCGTTCGACGACGACCACCGCGTCCGCGGCCAGCCACCCGCCGTCGACCAGCGCGGCCAACGTCGCGGTGAGCTGCGCATCGGGTACCGAGTACGGCGGATCGGCGAAGACGATGTCGTACGGCCCGTCGTCGGGTCCGCCGGCCAGCACGTGCGGGACCTTTCCGATGACGAGCCGCGCCGCCGGCGACGCGCGGAGCGCGACGATGTTGTCCCGGATCACCCGGGCGGCCCGCGCGTCGGACTCGACGAGCAACGCGTGCTCGGCGCCCCGGGAGAGCGCCTCGAGCCCCACCGCACCCGAACCGGCGTACAGGTCGGCGAACCGCGCCCCGGCCAGGTCGGTCATCGCTTCCAGCGTGCTGAAGAGGGCCTCGCGCACCCGGTCGGAGGTCGGGCGGGTGGCCGCTCCGGGCGGGGCGCTGATCCGCCGACCGCCGAGCGCGCCGGCGACGATGCGGGTCATGCCCGCACCCCCCGCACCTGGGCCTTCCGGGTCATGGGTCGACGCTACGCGAATGGCCGACCCGGCGACCGGTCGCCCCGGTTCCTCCCGCCTCAGCCCTTCTCCAGGTACTCGGCGCGCTGCTCGTCAACCAGTTGTGCCACCGAGGCCGCCAACGCCGGGTGCCGCGCCAGCTCGGGATCGTCGTCGATGAGCGCGATGGCCTCGGCCCGCGCCTCCCGGATCAGCTCGCTGTCCCGGCGCAGCGACAGCAGCCGCAGATGCGACCGGCGGCCGGACTGGGCGGCGCCCAGCACATCGCCCTCCCGCCGCTGCTCCAGGTCGAGTTCGGCCAGCCGAAAGCCGTCGGTGGTGGACGCCACCGCGTCGAGCCGCTCGCGGGCCGGTGTGCCGTCGACCGCCTCGCTCACCAACAGGCACAGCCCGGGCGCCGTCCCCCGGCCGACCCGGCCGCGCAACTGGTGCAACTGGGACACGCCGAACCGGTCGGCGTCGAGCACAACCATGACCGTGGCGTTGGGCACGTCGACCCCGACCTCGATCACCGTGGTGGCCACGAGCACGTCGAGGTCGCCGGCCGCGAACCGCCGCATGACCGCGTCCTTCTCGTCGGCCGGCAACCGCCCGTGCAGGACCCCGATCCGCAGCCCGTGCAGCGGACCCTCGGCCAGCAGCGGCGCCACCTCGGTGACGGCCATCGGCGGGCGGCGGTCGGCCTCGTCCGCCGCTGCCTCCTCCTCCGCCGCCGGGCCGTCCCCGATCCGGGGACACACCACGTACGCCTGGTGCCCGGCGGCGACCTCCTCCCGCAGCCGGCGCCAGGCCCGGTCGAGGTAGGCCGGCTTCTCGGCGGCCGGTACGACATGCGAGGCGATCGGCGAGCGGCCGCGCGGCAGTTGGGTGAGCGTGGACACCTCCAGATCGCCGTACACCGTCATGGCCACCGTGCGGGGGATCGGCGTCGCCGTCATCACCAGCACGTGCGGCGGCTGCTCGGCCTTGGCCCGCAGCGCGTCGCGCTGCTCCACGCCGAACCGGTGCTGCTCATCCACCACGACCAGACCCAGATCGGCGAAGTCGACCCCCTCGTAGAGCAGGGCGTGCGTGCCGACGACGATGCCGGCCTGCCCGGTGGCCACCTGCTCCAGCGCCCGGCGCCGGGCGGCCGAGCCGAGCGAGCCGGTGACCAGCTCGACCCGGGTGCCGTGCGGGTCGCCGTCGAGCTCGCCGGCCCGCCCGAGCGGGCCGAGCAGGTCGAGGATTCCCCGGTAGTGCTGCGCGGCAAGCACCTCGGTCGGAGCGAGCAGCGCGGCCTGTCCACCCGCGTCAACCACCTGCAGCATCCCGCGCACCGCGCAGACCGTCTTGCCGCTGCCGACCTCGCCCTGCAGCAGGCGGTGCATCGGGTGCGCGGTGTCGAGGTCCGTCGCGATCTCCTCGCCCACGCCGCGCTGGCCTTTGGTCAGCTCGTACGGCAGGCCGGCGTCGAAGGCGTCCAGCAACCCGTCCGACCGGCG
>DASVMV010000304.1:0-1874 GCA_036384155.1 Micromonosporaceae bacterium | reverse complement strand
TGATCGCCGACGTCGAGCGCACGATTGGGCTGGACGTCGAAGTGGCGGTGCGGGCCGGCGGTGGCGGCCGCGGCGGCGACGCCGGGCTGGCGCGTGGGCACCTCGATGCGCTCGGCGACGTCGCGACCCGGTTCGCCCACGACGTGGGCGGCGGCGGGCTTTCGGCCTTCCTGGCGTTCCTGGCCGCCGCCGAAGACGAGGAACGCGGCCTCACGCCGGGCGAGGTGGAGGTGGTCGAGGGGGCGGTCCAGATCCTCACTGCGCACGCGGCCAAGGGGCTGGAGTGGGACGTGGTCGCGGTCGCCGGCCTGACCCGCGGCGTCTGGCCGGGGCCGGTCCGCGGCTCCGACCACTATCTGCTCGGCATCGGCGTCCTTCCGTTCCCGCTGCGCGGCGACGCCGACGGCCTGCCCCGGCTGGAGCTGGCCGACGCCGTCGACCAGAAAGAGGTGGCCGGCGCGTTCGGCGCGTTCGCCGACCAGTGGCGAGCGCACGACGAGCGGGAGGAGCGGCGGCTGGCCTACGTGGCGGTCACCCGCCCCCGCCGGCTGCTGCTGTGCTCCGGCTACTGGTGGGGCGAGGGCGTGAAGCGCCAGCGCGGCCCATCGGCCTTCCTCCAGGAGGTGTACGAGCGCTGCCTGGCCGGCGACGGCGTGGTCGACGCGTGGGTGCCCGAGCCGGCGCCCGAGGCGACCAATCCGACCGCCGACGTGCAGCTGCGGGCGGAATGGCCCGCCGATCCGCTAGGGGTGCGCCGGCCGGCAATGGTCGAGGCGGCGGCCCTCGTACGCCAGTTCCTGGCATCCGGCGAGCCGTCCGCCGCCGCCGGCACGGACGCGACCGGCGGCGACGACCTGTCGGCTACCGTCAGCGACCGCCCGCAAGCCGCTGGCGATGACCCGCAGGCGGCGCGGTGGCGCCGCGAGGCCGAACTGCTGCTCGCCGAGCGGGATCGGCGGGCCCGCGGCGGCGCTTCGGTCGACGTGGCCGTCCCCGGCCACCTGAGCGTCTCGCAGCTGGTGGCATTGCGCCGGGACCCGCAAGCCCTGGCCCGGGTACTCCGTCGCCCGATGCCAGCCCGCCCCGATCCGTACGCCCGCCGGGGCACCGCCTTCCACGCGTGGCTGGAGCAGCGGTTCGGTGGCGGGCGGCTACTCGACATCGACGAGTTGCCCGGCGCGGCGGACGAGGACGCAGCACCCGACGAGACGCTGGTTGAGCTGCAGGAACGGTTTCTCGCCAGCGAATGGGCCGACCGGGTGCCGGTCGAGGTGGAGGTTCCGTTCGCCACCGTCATTGCCGGCGTGGTGGTTCGCGGCCGGATGGATGCCGTGTTTGCCGACCCGGCCGGCCGGTTCGACGTCATCGACTGGAAGACCGGACAACAGCCGTCGGGGGCCGAGGCGGCCGCGGCCGCGGTCCAGCTGGCCGCCTACCGCCTCGCCTGGGCGGAACTGGCCGGCGCGCCCGTGGAGCACGTCCGGGCCGGCTTCCACTACGTCCGCGAACAGGTCACGGTGCGTCCGGCGGAACTGCTCGACGCGGACGGCCTGGCCGCTCTGGTGGGCGGGCTACCCGAATCGCCCGGGTGAGCACACGGCCTGCCGGAACGGGCGGGTCCGGTGCTTCACTGGAGCCGATGCCCGCACCGCCGCCCGACCCGACCCACCCGGCGCCGGACTGGTCTGCCGGGGCGGTGACGCGCCTCGGCTCGCCCCCGCCTCCCAGCGCCGGGAGCGCGGGGAGCGCCGCCAGCGCCGCCAGCGCCGGAACCACCGGCTCCACCCACGCCCCGGCTCGGCTCCTGCCCGGCACCGACCGGCGGCGGTTGTGGTGGTTTGCCGGCGTGGCGGGGACCCTGCTCACGGCCGGCC
>DASVMV010000303.1:0-1517 GCA_036384155.1 Micromonosporaceae bacterium | reverse complement strand
GCCGGAGCCCGGAGCCGGCCTGCGCAACCTCGGCAGCCCGGCCGTCCACGAGGCCGGTGACGCGGTGCCACGCGGTGCCGGCGCTCCGCCATGCGGACGGCTGCGCCGACCGCAGCTGCTCGTACGTGATCAACTGATCCTCCCGGGGTAGGCGTGCCCCGCCAGTCGGCGGCCCGAACGGTGGTCTGCGGCCTCGTACGCGTCGGCCGCCGTGCGCAGGGCGGCCGATAGCTCGGCCGTGCGTTTCCCCGTGGCCGCCAGGAAACCGTGTATGGCGGCCTCCAGCGCCACCAGCGCGGTGGCGGCCTCCCAGCCGGCCTCGGCGACGGTCAGGCCCGGCACCGCGAGCAGCCCGTGGCCGAGCCGGTAGGACGTGTCGTCCAGCGCGGCGGCGCCGCCGCGTAGCGCCCCGGTGTCCACGACGATCTCGTCGACCTGCATGACGATCCTCCTCGGCACTGCCGCCGGTGACGGAGTTCCGGCGGGTGGGAGGCCTCGACGCTAGGCAGCCGGGCCGCGGGACGCGCGGGCCTGTGGACCGGCGCTCGGCCCGGGAGGGCGGGCTCGTCCACAGGCCTTGTCCCGTCCCGTGCCGCTGATTAACCTGCGCCGGCCGTACGGCCGCTAGGGTGAGGCGGTGATCGTGGCGGTCGGCATCGACGTCGTCCTGGTCGAGCGGTTCACCGGGGCCCTCGCGCGCACCCCGCTGCTGGCCGAGCGGCTGTTTACGGACGCCGAGCGACTGACGCCCTCGGGCAATCCGCGCTCGCCGGAGTCGCTGGCCGCCCGCTTCGCCGCGAAGGAAGCGGTGGCCAAGGCGCTCGGCGCGCCCGTGGGGCTGCACTGGCACGACTGTGAGATCGTCGCCGATCCGGACGGGCGCCCGTGGCTGACCGTCTCGGGAACGGTGGCCGCCGTGGCCGCGGAGCGCGGAGTGTCGCGCTGGCATCTGTCGCTGTCGCACGACGGTGGTATCGCCTCGGCGATGGTGGTGGCCGAACGGTGAGTGAGGGAGCTGGCGCGGCGGCGTCTGGACGGAGGAGCGCAGCGACGAGGGAAGACGTCGCGAACAGCGCCGCGCGACCGAGCGAACCATTAAGCACGGTGAGCCGATGAGGCCGGCGTGGCGGGTGGCCGACGTGCGGGCGGCCGAGGAGGCCCTGATGGCCACGCTGCCGCCCGGGACGCTGATGCAGCGGGCGGCGGCCGGGTTGGCCCGCCGGTGCGCCCTGCTGCTCGGCGACCGGGGCGGGGTGTACGGCTCCCGGGTGTTGCTGCTCGTCGGCGCCGGCAGCAACGGCGGCGACGCGCTCTACGCCGGCGCTCGGTTGGCGGCACGCGGGGCGTCCGTGACGGCGGTGTGCCTGTGGCCCGAGCGCGTACATCCCGGCGGAGCGGCGGCACTGCGGGCGGCGGGCGGCCGGATGGTCGAGGAGTTGCCGCGCGAGGCCGACCTGGTGGTCGACGGCATCGTCGGCATCGGGAGCTCCGGCGGCCTGCGGGACCGCGCCGCCGAC
>DASVMV010000302.1:0-2061 GCA_036384155.1 Micromonosporaceae bacterium | reverse complement strand
GAGGAGCTGGTCGGGCCGATCCGCGACGAGGACGACCCACCGGAACGCGCCCCGGTGCGCCAGGGTGACGGCTCGTGGGTCGTACCCGCGCGGTGGCGCATCGACGAGGTCGAGGAGACGACGGGCATCTCGCTGCCCGAGGCGCCCGAGTACGACACCCTGTCCGGCCTGGTCATGCGCGAGCTGGGCCGGGTGCCGGCGGTCGGCGACCGGCTCGAGATCGGACTGCCGGGTGACCGCGACGGCGACCGGGCACGGTCCCCGAAGGCCCTGGTGGAGGTGCTGGCCGTCGACCGGCGCGTCGCCGACTCCGTACGGCTGGTGGTGGTCGACCGATGAGCACCTCCTCGGCGCTGACGCTGTCCGTACTCCTGCTCGTCCTCAACGGCTTCTTCGTCGCGGCCGAGTTCGCCCTCGTGGCCAGCAAGCGCTATCGCCTCGAGCAGGCGGCGACCACCGGCAGCAGGGCTGCCCAAGCCGCGCTCGCCGGCAGCCGGGAACTGGGGCTGATGCTCGCCGGCGCCCAACTCGGCATCACGGTCTGCACCCTGGGCCTCGGCGCACTCGCCGAGCCCGCGATCGAGCACCTGGTCAGTCCGCTGCTGGGGGCCACCGGGCTCGGCACTGCCGCGAGCCACGCCGTCGCCCTGCTGCTCGCGCTGGCGGTGGTGACCTTCCTGCACCTGATCATCGGCGAGATGGCACCGAAGTCGTGGGCGATCACCGATCCGGAACGGTCGGCGTTGCTGCTCGCCCTGCCGTTTCGGGCGTTCGCCCGGGTGGCCCGGCCGGCGCTCGCCGTGCTCAACGGCCTGGCCAACGCCACGCTGCGGCTGATCGGTGTGCGCCCGCAGACGCAGCTGGCCCAGGTGCACGGGCCGGACGAGCTGCGGATGCTGCTGGAGCAGTCCCGGGCACACGGGCTGCTGCCGGTCGACCAGCACGCGATGCTGACCAGCATGCTTCAGCTGCGCGGCACCCGGGTGGCCGACATCATGGAGCCCATGGAGCGGATCGTGTCCGTACGGCCCGACGACGACGCCGAGCGGGTCGAGGCGGTGTGCCGCGACAGCGGGCGATCGCGGCTGGCCGTGCTGGACCGCCGCAATTCGGTGGTTGGGATCGTCCACGTGCGGGATGTCGTTCGGGCCACGACGGAGGGGGTGCGGGTGACCGCCGGCGAGCTGATGACACCACCCTTCACCCTGCCGGCGACCGGCACCGTCACCGAGGCGGTCGCGGCGATGCGGGCGGCGCGGGCCCAGCTTGCCCTGGTAACGGCCGCTCCGCGCCCCCGCGCGGTCGGCTTCGTCGCGCTAGAGGACCTGCTGGAGGAGGTCATCGGCGAGTTCGACGACGAGACCGACCCGGTGCCGCGGGGGCGGCGGATGCGCTGAGCGGTCGCGCGGTGGGCATCGGCAGGCGGTCGAGCGGAACGGCTGAGGGCGAACTCTCGGTCCGGACCAGGCTCGACAACTCGAGCACCCGCCCCGGCCTCGCGCTGACCGGTGAGGTCGAGATCGCCGGTGACGGTGACGCACCGGTGGAGCACGTCGTGGTCGGCCTCTTCACCGATGTGCTGATGCAGGCCGACGGGGAACTACGGATCGAGTTCTACCGGGTGGCGGTCTCGGGACCGTTCCCGGTGCCCGCGGGCACCCGGCGGGCCGTGCCGTTCTCTCTTCCGGTGCCCTGGTCGGCGCCGATCAGCCTCGTGCGCGGGACGCCGCTGGGTGGGGTGACGATGGGCCTGCGCGTGGAACTCGAGGTGGCGCGCACGGTGAGCGCGGACGACCTGGTGGCGGTCGGCGTGTATCCGCTGCCCGTGCAGGAGCGCATCCTCGACGCCTTCGTCCGATCCGGATTCCGCCTGCGCCAGGTGGGTGTGCAGGGCGGCCGGATCCCGCGGGTTGCCCAGACGCTGCCCTTTTATCAGGACATCGGCTTCTGGGCCGCGCCGCAGTACGCCGACCGGATCACCGAGGTCGGCCTGATCTTCGTGACCGACCCGCTGGGTGCCGACGTCATCCTGGCGATCGACCGGTGGGCGCACGCCGACGC
>DASVMV010000301.1:0-9205 GCA_036384155.1 Micromonosporaceae bacterium | reverse complement strand
CTGCAGCCGGGGTCGAGCGAGGTGGCCGAGGGGGTGCGCCGGTGGGCGCAGGATGCGGGTTTCGAGCCGGTCGACGTCGTCGCGGTGCGGGTCGCCGACCGGGGGGCCGGGCCGGAGGCGGCCGCCCGGGAGGCCCGGTATGCGGCGTTGACCGCCGCGGCCCGCGGGCTGGGCACCGCTGTGGTGTTGCTCGGCCATACCCGGGATGACCAGGCGGAGACGGTACTGCTCGCCATGGCGCGGGGCGCGGGGCCGCGGGGCCTCGCGGGCATGCCGGCGGCCCGGGACGTGGCTGGCGTCTGCCTGATGCGGCCGCTGCTGGACGTGTCCCGGGACGAGACCCGAAAGTCGTGCGCCGCCCTAGGGCTCACGCCGTGGGAGGACCCGCACAACGTGGACCCGTCGTACGCCCGGTCGCGGGTGCGATCGGACGTGCTGCCGGTCCTGACCGAGGCGCTCGGACCGGGGGTGGTGGACAATCTGGCGCGGACGGCGAAGCTGATCGCCGCCGACGCGGCCGCGCTGGACGCGCTCGCCCGCCAGGCGCTGGCCGCCGCCCGAGCCCGCGACAGCGGGTTGTCGGTGCCGGAGCTGGCCGGTCTGCTGCCCGCCCTGCGCACTCGGGTGCTGCACGCCTGGGCGCTGGAACTCGGCGCTCCGGGCGGCGCCCTGTCCCACCGGCACGTGGCGGCGCTGGATGCGCTGGTCACCGGGTGGCACGGCCAGGGGGCGGTGCACCTGCCGGCGGGAATCCAGGTGATTCGCCGGGACGGCCGGCTGCACGCCCTCCCGACTCCGGCCGCGATCTAGGGCGTATGGTTGTGATCAGAGATCAACTAACGACGATCCGCCCTAGATCGCCGGCCGGTTGGGGCTGACTGGTTTAGGCGGCGGGCACCCGCTCCCGGAAGGTCGTCCGGTAGGCCTGCGGTGTCGCACCGACCCGGCGGCCGAAGTGGTGCCGCAGGGCGGCGGCGTCGCCGAAACCGGCGTGTACGGCGACCGCGTCGATACCGAGCATGGTCTCTTCCAGCAGCCGGCGCGCCAACAGCACCCGCTGGCCGGTGATCCAGTCGTGCGGGGTGGTTCCGGTCTCGGCGCGGAACCGCCGGGCGAAGGTGCGCGGTGCCATGTGTGCCCGGGCGGCGAGCCGCTCCACGGTGATCGGCCGGTCCAGGTTCGCCTGGAGCCACGTGAGCACCGGTTCGAGGGTCGCCGTCTGCGGGCCGGCCGGAATGGGCGCCTCGATGTACTGTGCCTGCCCGCCGTCGCGGTGCGGCGGTACGACCATCCGGCGGGCCAGCTTGGTGGCGACCGCCGAGCCGTGCTCCTGACGGACCAGGTGCAGGCAGGCGTCGATGCCGGCGGCGGTGCCGGCGCTGGTGAGTAGGTTGCCGTCCTGCATGTACAGCGAATCGCAGCGCACCCGGGCGAGCGGGTAGCGGCGGGCCAGCTCGTCGGCGTCCTTCCAATGCACGGCACACTCCCGGCCGTCGAGCAAGCCGGCCTCGGCGAGCACGAAGACGCCGGAGCACAGGCTGAGCAGGTGCGCTCCCCGCCCGGCGGCCCGCCGGAGGGCCGCCAGCACCGCTGGCGGCACCGGTGCGGCGGTGGCGTGGGCCGGCACGGCCACCAGGTCGGCCGTCTCGACCGGGGTCAGATCGGCGTGGGGCGTGATGAGGAAGCCGGAGCGGGTGCGTACCGGCTGTCCGTCCGGGGTGCAGACGTGGAAGCAGTAGGCCGGGAAGCCATCGGCCGTGCGGTCGGTGCCGAAGACCTCGCACAGCACGCCCAGTTCGAAGGCGGCGACCTGATCGAAAGCAATCACCGCGACGTTGCGAAGCATGCCGACAGCGTAGCGCGAGACTGGCAGAATTTCGAGGGTACATGGCATCTCTGCCACTGGGCGCGCCAGGTGACCGGGCAGAAACTGGATATGCAAGGCCGGTGCGCACCGGCGGCGATATCCGAACCACCCGAAGGGCACGCCGCCATGGACTTCCTCTTCTTCCTCGCATTTGTTCTATTTCTCGCGCTCGCGTCCTTCCTCGGGCTGACCGTGGAAACCCGCGATTCCGCAGACTGGAAACCGACCACCGACGGCTTCCGGTGGCGGTCCCGCACGTCCTGACAATCGACGCCTGCCGCGGCCGGGTTCGGCCATCCTCGATAGGGCCGACCCGGCGCGGCCGGGCCGTCGCCGTACGGCAGGCTTAGACCATGGCAGACGGCTCCTGGTACGACGCCGACATCGACCACGTGATCATTTCCGAGGCGCAGATCCGCGACAAGATCGGGGAGCTGGCCAAGCAGGTATCCGCCGACTACGCCGCGGTACCGGACGGGCTGCTTCTGGTGTGCGTGCTCAAAGGAGCGGTCATGTTCATGGCCGACTTCGCCCGGGCACTGGGTCGGCACGGGCCGTCGGTCGAACTGGAGTTCATGGCGATCTCCTCCTACGGCCAGGGGACCACCTCGTCCGGCGTCGTCCGGATCCTCAAGGACCTCGACCGCGACATCGCCGGACGCCACGTCGTGGTGGTCGAGGACATCGTCGACTCCGGGCTGACCCTGTCCTGGCTGCTCAAATATCTGGAGTCCCGGGCGGCGGCCAGCGTTGAGGTGGTCGCCCTCCTTCGCAAGCCGGACGCCATCAAGGTCGCCGTTCCCGTCCGGTACGTCGGTTTCGACATCCCGACCGAGTTCGTGGTCGGGTATGGCCTCGACTTCGCCGAGCGCTACCGCGAGATGCCGTACGTCGGGGTGCTCAAGCCGGAGGTGTATGGCCGGCCGTGACCGGCCGGGCGCAGCCGGTGCCCCCGTTCTGACAGGTCCCAGCCGGCACACAGAAATCTTTCAGCCCCGCCGGCTACCGTCGGCGTCAGCGGTGCAGCGCACCACGCACCGCGCCGGCGCACTCTGAGCGAGGGCCGTGCCTCCCATCGGCGGCACAACCGGGACGACCGGGAGCATCCGTGC
The DNA here is from genome assembly GCA_036384155.1 of Micromonosporaceae bacterium. Lineage (GTDB taxonomy): Bacteria > Actinomycetota > Actinomycetes > Mycobacteriales > Micromonosporaceae > DASVMV01. Next base: position 6,226 of record DASVMV010000301.1, on the reverse strand, counting down.
TTACCGCCCCGGAACCCTCGCTCCTCGCGCTCACGGTGTACCGTCGAATGACCGTGGCGCGGAAGGTCAGCGTCCGGGGTCGAGGCCGTACCTGCGGTCCCGACCGCCGCCGACGGCGGCACCAGGGAAGCAGACGGTCTTCACGTCGATCAGGAGGGTCCGGGCGCTACGCTCGACAACAGCATGGAACGTACGCGTTTCTTCCGCCGACCGGTGGTTTGGATCATCCTGGTGATCATCGGCGCCGCCGTCCTCGGCTCTTTCTTCACGGGCGGCCCGAGCTATCACAAGGTCGACACCTCGGTCGCGCTCGACCAGCTGCACAAAGGCGGCATCGAAAAGGCGATCGTCAAGGACAAGGAGCAGACGCTCCAGCTCGATCTCAAGAACGAGGCCAGGTTCGGCAACACGACCACTGACAAGATCCAGGCCCAGTACCCGTACGAGGTCGGTGCCGATGTCTGGCACCAGGTGCTCGACGCCAAGGCGGGCAACCGGATCACCGGTCCGGCGAACACCGAGGTCTCCCAGGAGAACGTCTTCCTGACCCTGCTGGTCAACCTTTTGCCGATCGCGGTTCTGGTCATCCTGCTGCTGCTCTTCATGTCGCAGATGCAGGGCGGCGGTTCCCGGGTGCTCAACTTCGGCAAGTCCAAGGCCAAGATGATCACCAAGGACACCCCGAAGACCACGTTCGCCGACGTGGCGGGCGCCGACGAGGCCGTCGAGGAGCTCGAGGAGATCAAGGACTTCCTGCAGAACCCGGCCAAGTACCAGGCACTCGGCGCCAAGATCCCTAAGGGCGTGCTGCTCTTCGGCCCGCCCGGCACCGGTAAGACGCTGCTGGCCCGTGCGGTGGCCGGCGAGGCCGGCGTGCCGTTCTATTCGATCTCCGGCTCGGACTTCGTCGAGATGTTCGTGGGCGTCGGTGCCAGCCGGGTCCGCGACCTCTTCGAGCAGGCCAAGTCCAACGCGCCGGCGATCGTCTTCGTCGACGAGATCGACGCGGTTGGCCGGCACCGCGGCGCCGGCATGGGCGGTGGCCACGACGAGCGCGAGCAGACGCTCAACCAGTTGCTCGTTGAGATGGACGGCTTCGACGTCAAGGGCGGCGTCATCCTCATCGCCGCCACGAACCGGCCGGACATCCTCGATCCCGCGCTGCTGCGGCCGGGCCGGTTCGACCGGCAGATCCCGGTTGACGCACCTGACCTCGAGGGCCGCAAGGCGATCCTGCGGGTGCATGCCAAGGGCAAGCCGTTCACGCCCGACGTCGACCTGGCCTCCGTGGCCCGCCGCACCCCGGGCTTCAGCGGCGCCGACCTGGCCAACGTCATCAACGAAGCGGCGCTGCTGACCGCGCGTACCAACCGTCGGGCGATCTCCAACGACTCGCTCGAAGAGTCCATCGACCGGGTCATCGCCGGCCCCCAGCGGCGCACGCGGGTGATGAGCGACCACGAGAAGAAGATCACCGCCTACCACGAGGGTGGCCACGCGCTGGTGGCGTGGGCGCTGCCGCACTCCGCCCCGGTGCACAAGGTCACGATCCTGTCCCGCGGCCGATCGCTGGGCCACACCCTGGTGCTGCCGACCGAGGACAAGTACACCCAGACCCGGGCCGAGATGATCGACACGCTGGCGTATGCGCTCGGCGGCCGGGCCGCCGAGGAGCTCGTCTTCCACGAGCCGACCACGGGCGCCGGCAACGACATCGAGAAAGCGACCCAGCTCGCCCGGGCGATGGTCACCCAGTACGGCATGAGCGCCAAGCTGGGCGCGATCAAGTACGGCACCAGCGGGGACGAGCCGTTCCTCGGCCGCACCATGGGCCACGAGCGGGACTACTCGGACGCGGTCGCCGCCGAGATCGACGCCGAGGTCCGGGCGCTGATCGAACTGGCCCACGACGAGGCCTGGGAGATCCTGGTCGAATACCGGGACGTGCTCGACAGCATCGTGCTCGAACTGATGGAGAAGGAAACCATCTCGCAGGCCGACATGGCCCGGATCTGCGTCCGGGTGGTCAAGCGCCCGCCGATGGCCCCGTACAACGGGTTCGGCAAGCGCCAGCCGTCCACCGAGCCGCCGGTCCTGACCCCGGCCGAGAAGGACTCGCTCAAGGCCCAGGCCGAGGCGGACGGCGCCCGTGCGACGGTCGGCGGGGGCGGGCCAGGCAACTCGGACGGTCCGCGCTGAGCGCAGCACCGGCCGGCCCGCCGGCACGCGACTCCTCGCCCAACGGGCGAGGTGCTGGTCGGGCCGAGCCGGGCGCTGGGCCCGGCGGGTCGGCGACCGAGCCGGACAGCGAGGACGGCCTGGACTACCTGGCCGCGCGCCTGGTCAACGGCCGGCTTACCGGCGTACCGGTCGAGCAGGCGGTCGACCTGCAGCGGATCGAACGCGCCGTCCGCGAGATCCTCATTGCGGTCGGCGAGGACCCCGACCGCGACGGCCTGGCGCGGACCCCGGCGCGGGTCGCCCGCGCCTACGCCGAACTTTTCGCAGGTCTGCGCGTCGACCCGGCGCAGGTGCTCACCACCATGTTCGAGGCCAACCACGAGGAACTCGTGCTCGTGCGAGACATCGACGTGACGAGCCTGTGCGAACACCACCTCCTGCCGTTCCGCGGGGTCGCGCACATCGGCTACATACCGGGCCAGCACGGCCGGATCACCGGGCTGTCCAAGCTGGCCCGCCTGGTCGAGGTCTTCGCCCGTCGACCCCAGGTGCAGGAGCGGCTCACGTCGCAGATCGCCGACCTGCTCATGTCGAAGCTCGAGCCGTACGGCGTGTTCGCCGTGCTCGAATGTGAGCACATGTGCATGGCGATGCGGGGCATCCAGAAGCCCGGCTCGAAGACCATCACCTCGGCCGTACGCGGAGTGTTCCAGCGGGACGCCAAGTCCCGGGCCGAGGCCATGTCGTTAATCTTCCACGGGCAGGGCCGGTAGCGACGCCCGCTTGATCCACTCGATGTGCGCGACATTGGGGGTATCGCCGGCCATCGGATAGCCCGATATCGCGGAAACCGAGTCGATCGCTCAGACCAGCATCCGGTACGCGTCGGCCGAGTCGACAGCAGCCAGCGCGAGACCGTGCGCCTCGTCGAGCCGCGACCGCGCCTGCTCCAACCGGGCGACCGCCTCGGCGATCAATGGATGCGCCGACCCGACCGCAGTGAGCCGCAGCCGGACCAGCGCCTCGTCCACCTGGTCGGTGACCCCGCGCAGGGCCGCAACCGCCTGGTGGGTCTGGTCGACCGAGGCCGCCACGTGCGCCTTGACCTCTTCCACGCTGGGCATCACCGCTCCTATCCGAAGAGCCGCAGCGCGACCGCGCCGAGGCAGGTCACCAGCGCCGGCGCGGCACAGACCAGGCCGCCGAGCAGCGGGGTCCGGTCCACCGGGCCGGTGGGCCCGGCCGGAAACGCCAGGCCGACGACCAGCCAGCCCAGGCCGAACGCCACCACCGGCATGAGCAGCCCCCAGAGCAGCGCCGCCGCATCGCCCCCGGCCAGCACGAGCACGAGCTGCACGGTGAGTACGACGAGCGCGAACGGGCCGTACACCAGGAGGTTGCGCAACCGCACCGGGGCCGTACGCGGTCCCGTTCCGACCCCACCGACGACTTCGGCATCGGCCGTGTCCGCCGTGACCCGCGCCGCCCGCAACGCCGCCAGCACCGCGGCCGGCCCACCGGCCAGTTGTCCGGCGGCCGCGGTCACCTCATCCTCGGGTGGGAGCAGACTCGCCGCCGGCACCCCCAGTTCGCGCAGCCGCGCATGCTGCGGTGCCAGCCGGGCGCGCAGTTGGGTCAGCTCCTGGCGAGCCGCCTGCACCGCCTGCGCCTGCCGGTTCGCCTCGTCAGCTGCGCCGCGCCGGACGGCGTCGAGCCGCTGCGCCGCCGCCTGGTACGCATGCCAGGCCGCGCTCACGTCGGCGCCTTCGCCCGGCCCGCTCATGCCTCCGCCTCGCTTCGCTCGCTGATGGCGTGTCTCATGTTGCCCGCTCGGGCCGGACGAACGGCACGATCACCGTGCTGCGGTCGGCGTGGCGGTCGTAGAGCAGCGCCCGGTTGGGCCGCGGCTGCCACTCGATCGGCTGGCCGAGCAGCAGCGACGCTTCGCTACCGGGGACGTTGAGCAGCACGAGTCCGGCGACGTCCTCGCGGGCGCCCGGGCCGACCAACTCGGTGAACCGGCGGGCGCCGCGCCACCACGACAGCAGGTGCACCCCGCGGGCCGGGCCGTCCCGCAGGAAGCCGCGCAGCCGGTCGGCGGTCGGCGCGCCGCCGCTCAGCGCATCCATGCCGAAGACGACCAGGTAGGCCGGCTGGTCGATGCCGAGCGCCGCCGTCAGCCCGGCGGCGTTCACCGTCTCCACCTGCTGCGCGCCGGTGAGTTCGGCGGCTAGGCGCTTTGCCGCGTCGTCGCCGTCGGCCACCAGGGAGGAGATGACGAACCGGGCGGTGCCCGGGGCGTGGTGGGCCGCAAGACCGCAGGCCGCCGCCTCCAGCACCTCGGCGCCCACGTCGCTCGGCCCGATCACCGCCAGGTGCCGGCCCGGCGAGGTGTCCAGGGCGAACGCAGCGGTGGACAGCGACACGTCGATCACCCGGCCGACGAGCGCCGCCGGTCGGCCGCGACGCCCGGCCACCGCAGCCTGGAAGGTGGGGTCGTCGGCCAGCTGCTGGTGGGCGTATCCGGCGAAGACCTGGGGTGGCGCGGCGTCCGACGGGCGGGCCGTCCAGAGCCGGTGCCGGAGGTCGGCCAGCGCGGCCCGGTCGGCATGCGGATCGGGAAACCGGATCATGCGCTCATGGCCCCGCGTGGCCCCGCGCGGGCCGCCCAGGCCGCCGGCCGTGTTCACCACCGCTGTGCCCAATGGCAGTCCGGCCGCCGAGTCGTTCGTTGGTTGCAGGACGTCGCCGCCGCCGGGCAGGGCCACCCGAACCGGGAACTGGCCGAAGATCGAGTCGCGCTTGGCGTAGAGCGCCTCGACGCCCAGCGTGGTCTGGCTGGCCAGAACCAGATGGATGCCGTACGAGCGGCCCTTGCGGGCCAGGGATTCGAGCCGGGCGACGGCCTCCGCGGCGAGCCGGTCACCGCCGGCGAGCAGCACCTGGAACTCGTCGATGACGCACACGATGCGCGGCAGGGGGTGATCCCGCCGCAGGTCGGCGAACCGGGTGACGCCGGCCCGCTTGTACGCCGCCGAGCGGCGGGTCATCTCGGCGTCCAGCTCGCGCAGCACCGCGAGGCCGTACTCGCGGTCGGACTCGACCCCGACCGCCCGGGCCTGCGGCAGCCAGGAGCCGTCGCGGGAAGTCGGCACGAACTCGGTGAACGACACCCCCTCTTTGAAATCCAGCAGGTAGAGGCCCAGGTCGGACGGCGCGTACCGGGAGCACAGCCCGTACAGGACGTTGACCAGAAAGGCGGTCTTTCCCGCACCGGACCGGCCACCCACCATCCAATGCGGAGTGAGGTCGTTGAACCAGAGCGTGACGGGAGTGTCCCCGGCGAAGCCGACGGTCGCCGCCAGCCCGCCGGCCGGATCGTCGCACCACAGTTCGTCGCCGTCGGGCAGCAGGTCGGCCAACCGCAGCCGGGAGGTGGCGTCGAAGAGCGCGGTCATGCCGCGGCAGACCCGCTCGATGAGCTGCGGTGGCGGATCCTCGTCGAGAAACACCGGAACGTTCAGCCCGGTCGCCGGCAGGCCATCCGCCGGCGTCGAGTAGCGCCCGCCGGGCGGGTCGCCGACCAGGGCGTACGGATGCCGCAGCGCCACCGCCGTGCTGCGCGCCAGCGGCGGCTGTATCGCCTCGCCGGACGGCGCCGGCGGTGGCCAGCCGGCCACGATCAGATGCAGGCCGGCCGCCGGGCCGTGCTGGGCCAGCGCAGCGATCCGGGCCAGGTCGGCGGCGTCTGCCGGCCGCGGCAGGGAGGCAATGACCAGCAGCAGACAGCGGTCCCGGCGCTGCGGCCGGCCGGCGGCCGAGCGGGTTGGCCGTACCCACTGCTCCGCCTCGGCGAGCGCGGTCCGCAGTCCGATGTGGTCGGTGGCCGGCGGCGGCAGCAGGCCGGCGTCGGCGAGTGGCGCGAACGCCGCGAAGGTCAGCCCGCCACCGGCGGCATCGACCGCGCGTACCAGCAGGGATCCGGGCGGTGCGGCGGCGAGCAGCCGCACTAGCAGGGCGCGGATCAGGCCCGAGACCCGCAGGT